>NZ_JAOYTM010000024.1:0-88145 GCF_025847435.2 Pseudomonas sp. BT-42-2 | reverse complement strand
CGGGCCCGGAAGGCGCCGGCGCGAAGGGATCCCGCCACGGGCGGGACTGATGGTGGAGCGCAGACCTTTTTGGTTACTTTTGGCTGGGCCGGCACACCGGGCGTTTGCCAAAAAGTGACCCGCCGTAAGGGCGGAAAGGTGCCTAAATGTCACCATCGCTCATGGATATGCACCCAATCCCACAAACCAACACCGAGCAAATCAGCAATCAGCAATCAGCAATCAGCAATCAGCAATCAGCAATCAGCAATCAGCGAGCCTCAATGTGCGCAATCATCAACTGCACACTCTCATTCCCGCGAAACTCATTCACATCCAGCTTATAAGCCAACTCCACCCAGCGCACGGTAGGATTCGGCCAAACCTCCCGATCAATCCCAAACGCGATCCCATCCAACCTGACCGCCCCACACTCGCTCTTAAGCACAACCTTCAAATGCCGCTCCCCCACCACCCGCTGCTCGACCAACTGGAACACCCCATGGAACAACGGCTCAGGAAAGTGCTGCCCCCAAGGTCCGGCATTGCGTAGCGCCCGCGCCAGATCAAGGTGAAACTCCTCGACCGCCAAGGTGCCATCGGACAACAACCGCCCAGTCAGATCATCCTCGCTCAACTGCCGCCGCGTCTCTTGATCGAACGCCTCGGCGAACGCCGGAAAGTTCTCCGCTGGCAGCGACAAACCCGCCGCCATGGCATGCCCGCCAAACTTGCTGATCAATTGCGGATGCCGCGCCGCCACCGCATCCAACGCATCACGAATGTGAAAACCCGGCACCGATCGCGCCGAGCCCTTGAGCATGCCCTCGCCCGCATCGGCGAAGGCAATGGTCGGCCGGTGATAACGCTCTTTCAGGCGCGAAGCGAGAATACCGATCACCCCCTGATGCCAATCGGCATCGAACAAGCACAAGCCATAGGGCATGGACTCAACCGGCAAATCCTTGAGCTGAGCCAGCGCCTCACGCTGCATGCCCTGCTCGATGGACTTGCGATCCTGGTTCAGGCCATCGAGCTGTTCGGCCATATCACGCGCCAACGCCGGGTCTTCGCAGAGCAGGCATTCGATGCCCAGGCTCATGTCATCCAGACGCCCAGCAGCATTCAACCGCGGGCCGAGGATGAAGCCCAGGTCAGTGGAGGTGATGCGCTGATGATCCCGTCGAGCCACCTCAAGAATGGCCTTGAGCCCCGCCCGCGCGCGCCCAGCCCGGATGCGCTCCAGGCCTTGATGGACCAGGATGCGGTTGTTGGCATCCAGCGGCACCACGTCAGCCACGCTACCCAAGGCGACCAAGTCGAGCAGCTCGCCAATATTCGGCTGCGGCTGGCTCTCGTAGCGGCCAAGGCTACGCAGGCGCGCACGCAGGGCCATCAGCACGTAGAAAATCACCCCCACCCCGGCCAGCGCCTTGCTGGGGAAGGCGCAGCCCGGCTGGTTCGGGTTGACGATGGCATCAGCATCCGGCAGTTGCGGACCTGGCAAGTGGTGGTCTGTGACCAGCACCTTGAGCCCGGCTGCCTTGGCTGCCGCCACGCCCTCCACACTGGAAATGCCATTATCCACGGTTACCAGCAGGTGCGGCTGACGCTGCAGCGCCACCTCGACAATTTCCGGGGTCAGGCCATAGCCATACTCGAAGCGATTGGGTACCAGGTAGTCGACATGCGCTGCGCCCAGCAGACGCAAGCCCAGTACGCCGACGGTACTGGCCGTAGCACCGTCGGCGTCGAAGTCGCCGACGATCAGGATGCGCTGACGCTGATCCAGCGCCTCGACCAGCAGATCCACCGCCGCGTCGATGCCCTTGAGCTGAGCAAACGGCAACAAGCGCGCCAGGCTCTTGTCCAGCTCAGCCTCGGACTGCACGCCACGGGCAGCGTACAGGCGGGTCAGCAAAGGGGGCAGGCTGCCAAGAAATGGCAGGGTCGGCGGCAGGGGGCGAGGTTCGATACGCATGGGGCCTTCAGCAGTCAATAAGGGTTGAAATCAGCCGCGCTCGCCGAGCAGCCACTGCAGCTGCACTTCGTGCTGGCCACGGTCGTCAGTGACGAACACCGTGCCTTCACTGATCATCACGTCCCACTTGATGCTGCGCGGCATGTCCTTGGCCAGGACCTCCAGCACCTCTTGCGGTACCGCAGCGATGTGCAGGTTCTTCAGATTCTTGACCGCGCCGACCACCTTGGTCTCCCAGACCCGCAGGCTGCCATAGGCCAGCAGGCTGGTGCGCTCGGTCCGGCGCGAGCACCAGGTCAAGCGGTCAGCATCAGGCTGGCCGACTTCGATCCAGTGCAGCACGCGGTCGTCGAGGCTCTTTTCCCATAGGGCAGGCTCATCAACGTCCGACAATCCGCGGCCAAACGACAGGTTCTCGTTGTACCACAGCGCGTAGGCCAACAGACGAACGGCCATGCGTTCCTCGGTTTCCGAAGGGTGACGGGCGATGGTCTGCTTGACGTTTTCGTACACGCCGCGATCGAGGTCGGTCAGGTTCAGTTCGAATTTGTAGGTGGTGGACGGCTGGGCCATGGGCAGCGGGCTTCTTGCAAGAGAAAAGTCGCACAGTCTAACTGATCCAGGCTTGCTTGCGTCGCAGCAGTATCTGCCGCTGGCGACCTATGATAAAACCACCGCTCTGCCCTGTTGCCACGGATGCCCCATGCCCACGCCCAGCAAACCCCTCGCAGGTCTCAAAGTCATCGAGCTAGGCACCCTGATCGCAGGCCCGTTCGCTTCGCGCATCTGCGCCGAGTTCGGCGCCGAGGTGATCAAGGTCGAGTCCCCCGACGGCGGCGACCCGCTGCGTAAGTGGCGCAAGCTTTACGAGGGCACCTCGCTGTGGTGGTTCGTGCAGGCGCGCAACAAGCAGTCGCTGACCCTCAATCTCAAGCATGAGCAAGGGCGCGAGATTCTCAAGCGCCTGCTGGCCGAAGCGGACATCCTGATCGAGAACTTCCGCCCGGGGGTGCTGGAAAAGCTCGGTTTGGGTTGGGACGTGTTGCATGCGCTCAATCCGCGCTTGGTCATGGTGCGCCTGTCGGGCTTCGGCCAGACCGGGCCGATGAAAGACCAGCCAGGCTTTGGCGCGGTAGGTGAATCGATGGGCGGGCTGCGCTATATCACGGGCTTCGAGGACCGCCCGCCGGTGCGCACCGGGATTTCCATCGGCGACTCGATTGCCGCTTTGTGGGGGGTGATCGGCGCCTTGATGGCCTTGCGTCACCGGGAGGTGAACGGCGGTGAGGGTCAGGTAGTAGACGTCGCCCTGTATGAAGCCATTTTCGCCATGATGGAGAGCATGGTCCCAGAGTTCGACGTGTTCGGCTTCATTCGCGAGCGCACCGGCAACATCATGCCGGGGATTACGCCTTCCTGTATCCACACTAGCGCCGACGGTAAGCATGTGCAGATCGGCGCCAACGGCGATGCCATCTTCAAGCGTTTGATGCAGGCCATCGGCCGCGACGACCTGGCCAATGACCCCAGCCTCGCCAGCAACGATGGCCGCGACCTGCGCCGGGACGAGCTGTATGGGGTGATCGATCGTTGGGTCAATGGCCTGGCGCTGGACCAGGTGATGCAGACCCTCAACGACGCCCAGGTGCCTGCGAGCCGCATTTATTCCGCCGAAGACATGTTCAGCGACCCGCAATTTCTCGCCCGGGAGATGTTCCTGCAAGGTCGACTGCCGGACGGCAAACCCTTCAAGATGCCTGGCATAGTGCCCAAACTCTCCGATACCCCAGGATCCACTGAATGGGTAGGCCCGGCCCTTGGGGAACACACTGAAGCGCTGCTGACTCGCCTTGGCTACGACGCTGCGGCGATCGCCCGCTTGCGTGAGGCCGGTGCGGTCTGACCCCGCGCCGCTCTTCATGCCCATGCGCGCCAGCCGTCTGCTTCGTCCCCTGATCCTGCTCTGCGCTCTGCTGCCTGTCATCGCTGAGGCCAAGGAGCGCCTGCTCTGGCTGGTGCGCGACTTGCCGCCGTTCACCATCTTCGAAGGCCCAGAGAAAGGCCAGGGGGTGATCGACCGCATGCTGCCTATGTTGATCGAGCAGATGCCCGAATACGACCACAGCATCGTGCGGGTCAATCGCGCCCGCGGCATCCAGATGCTTCAAGAACCCAGCTTTACCTGCGATCCCACGCTGTTATGGACGCCAGAACGGGCCAAATATGCGCTGTTTTCCAAGCCCACATTGGGCGTGTTGAGCAGCGGCGTGGTGGTGCGCAAGCAAGACCAGGCCGGGGTCGAACCTTTCCTCGATGCACAGGAAGTCGATCTCAAGCAGTTGCTGGCAGAAACCCGGCTCAAGCTGGGTATCGTCGCCGAGCGCAGCTACAGCGCACAGGTCGATGACATTCTGCGCCAGTTGCCCGATAGCGCCTTCAGCCGCCATTACGGCAACGACGCCACGGCGAGTTTGTTGCAGATGCAGCAACTAGGGCGTTTGCAATTGGTCCTGGGATACTGGCCTGAGGTTCGCTATCTGATTCAACAGCAAGGTGGCAGGCTGGACGATTATCTGTTCTATCCGATCCAGGGGGTAAACCCCTATCAGTTCCTGCATGTCGCTTGTTCCGACACACCGCTGGGGCGTGAAGCGATAGCTCATATCGACCAACTGCTCCCAGCACTGCGCCGCAACACCCTGCCCCAACTCTATGCCCACTGGCTCGATCCGCAATTGCGCGAGGGTTATTTACAGCAGGCTCGCCAGCTCTCCGAGCAAACCTTGCCAAACGCCACCCCTCAGCCTTGATAACGGCAAAAAGAAACCCCGGTCGCTGGGGAACACGACCGGGGCTAATCGAAAGTCCTCGCGAACTTCCCGTGACAGCCTGACGACACCGGAGCAAAGCGCCGCTGGGCTGCCATTACTGTGTCTGACGGATCGCTCAGGCGAAGGTTCCATGAATATGTTGTTGATGCTGCAGCGCTGCAATGACGCACGGCTGCAGGCGTCCTTCGGCGATCTGCAGGTCGCGGTGCAAGCCATCTACCAGATCGATCAACAGGCTTTGCTCCTGCAGTTGTCGCTGGCTGACCATGCGTTGCAAGGTTACGCTGCCGTGGCTGTCGTGCACGGTCAGTTGCCGGTTTGCATTGGCGTCAACTGCACCGAGTTGGGCCGTGTAGGGAGTCAGGGCATCATTGAGCAGTCTGCAGATTCTTTCCATCCGGCGTACTCGCTTTGTTTTGGGACATATCGCTACTGACCCTCGGACGCTGCGCAAAGTTCGCAGCAATAGGCCTGTTTCACTGAGCATGCGCGTGCAACATGACACTTTGAAAACCTTCCCAGGCGGCAACCGGGGCGCGGCCACACAGCCGCTTTAGCGCCTGCTCAAGCCCAGGCATCGTGACTGGCCAAGGGAGCTCAGCCAGCACCCACAAACCGCGTTGACGGGCTTCGCGGGCAAGATCCGCCCGGCTTGCGCAGGGTTCGCCGACAAACAAGAGCGCCCTTACCCCGTGCACACTACACAGATGATTGAGTAAGCGTTTGCCAGCCGTCTCGGACATGGCATGGTCGAGTATCAGCAGGTCGAACAACGGTTCGCTCGCCAAGCAGGCCTTGGCAGCCGGCAGGTCGTCGGCCAGCCGAACATTGAACACGCCCTGGGCATTGCACGCCTGATGCAGGGTAATTTGCTGGGAAGGACGTTCCTGGTAGATCAGGACTGTGAGCCGATTCATGAAGCGCTCCTGGGCGCCACACGCCCGGATTGAGGAGTCGGCAACTCTAGGAAACACCCCGAATGGGTGAAATAGGAAATTACTTAAAGTTGGGGGTAACTCTTCCTCAAAAACAAGAGAGCCCGTCACAGGACGGGCTCTTCACACGCACGCAGATCGCTTACAGCGGCTTACCGCGATTACCGTGCTGGCTGACGAACGCCTGCACGGCCTTCAGGTCATTGGCCAGCACCGTGCAGCGCTCTTCGCGGCTGAACAGATCGCTCAGGTGTGCCGGCAGCTCCAGCGCCTTGCCAACGCCGGCCTTCTCCACCGCTTCCGGGAACTTGACCGGATGCGCAGTACCTAGCACTACCATCGGCGTGTCCAGGCTACGGCGGCACTCACGAGCGGCCTTGACGCCAATCGCTGTGTGCGGATCGAGCACTTCGCCAGTGCTGGCGAAGACTTCGGCGATGGTCTCGCAGGTTTGCTCGTCGCTGACGGCCAGCGAGTCGAACAACTTGCGCGCTTCGACCCAGCGATCTTCATCGACGCTGAAACCGCCACCTTGCTTGAAGTTGGCCATCAGCTCGGCAATCGCCGCGCCGTTGCGACCGTGCAGATCGAACAGCAGGCGTTCGAAGTTGGACGAGACCATGATGTCCATCGACGGCGACAAGGTCGCGTGCAACGTCTCTTTGACGTACTGGTTGCCGCTCATGAAGCGGTGCAGGATGTCGTTGCGGTTGGTCGCTACGACCAGCTGGCTGATCGGCAGGCCCATGTTGCGCGCCAGGTAACCGGCGAAGATGTCGCCGAAGTTGCCGGTCGGAACCGAGAACGCCACCGAACGCGCCGGGCCGCCCAGCTGCAAGGCTGCGTGGAAGTAATAGACGATCTGGGCCATGATCCGCGCCCAGTTGATCGAGTTGACGGCGACCAGGCGCGTGCCTTTGAGGAACGACTGGTCGGCGAAGCTGGCCTTGACCATTTCTTGGCAGTCGTCGAAGTTGCCTTCGATAGCGATGTTGTGGATGTTGTCACCGAAGATGGTGGTCATCTGCCGGCGCTGCACTTCCGACACGCGCTGATGCGGATGCAGGATGAAGATATCGACGTTGTCGCAACGACGGCAGCCTTCAATGGCCGCAGAACCGGTGTCACCACTGGTGGCGCCGACGATCACCACACGCTCGCCGCGCTTGGCCAGTACGTGATCGAGCAGGCGACCGAGCAGTTGCAGGGCGAAGTCCTTGAACGCCAGGGTCGGGCCGTGGAACAGCTCCATGACCCACTCGTTGCTGTTGAGCTGGCGCAGCGGTGCCACAGCGGCATGGGAGAACGCGCCGTAGGTTTCTTCGAGGATCTTCTTGAAGTCAGCATCGGCGATGCTGCCGGCAACGAACGGGCGCATGACGCGGAAAGCCAGCTCGTGGTACGGCAGGCCAGCCCACGAGGCGATTTCTTCCTGGGTGAAGCGTGGCAGGTTCTCCGGCACATACAGGCCGCCATCGCTGGCAAGGCCTGCGAGCAGGACGTCTTCGAAGTTCAGGGCCGGGGCTTGGCCGCGAGTACTGATATAGCGCATAGGGGCAAACCTTCAATGCTGGGGCCCGGGCCGCGCAGGCGGCCCGCAGGCGAAATTAGTTGAGCTGTTCGACGCGGATACGCACGACCTTGCCGATCACATCCTGCAGCGATTCCAGGGCGAGGATGGCGTCGTTGATGCGTTTTTCGACCACACGGTGAGTGACCAGGATCATCGGCACCAGACCGTCCTGCTCTTCGGCTTCCTTCTGCATGATCGACTCGATGTTGATGCCGCGCTCCGACAGGATGCTAGCCACCTGGGCCAGTACGCCCGGATGATCCTTGGCCTGAATGCGCAGGTAGTAGGCGCTTTCGCAGGCCTCGATCGGCAGAATCGGGTGAGCCGACAACGCGTCCGGCTGGAAGGCCAGGTGCGGTACGCGGTTTTCCGGATCGGAGGTCATCGCCCGGACCACATCGACCAGGTCGGCGACGACCGACGAGGCCGTCGGCTCCATCCCGGCGCCAGCGCCGTAGTACAGGGTGGAACCGGCGGCATCGCCATTGACCATCACCGCGTTCATCACGCCGTTGACGTTGGCAATCAACCGGTCGCTAGGGATCAGCGTCGGATGCACGCGCAGCTCGATACCGGCATCGGTGCTGCGCGCCACGCCCAGGTGCTTGATGCGGTAGCCCAGCGCTTCGGCGTAGTTGACATCGGCAGTGGTCAGCTGGGTGATGCCCTCGGTGTAGGCCTTGTCGAACTGCAGCGGGATGCCAAAGGCAATCGAGGCCAGGATGGTCAGCTTATGCGCCGCATCGATGCCTTCGACATCGAAGGTCGGGTCGGCTTCGGCATAACCCAAGGCCTGCGCTTCGGCGAGCACGTCAGGGAAGGTACGGCCCTTGTCGCGCATCTCGGTGAGGATGAAGTTGCCAGTGCCGTTGATGATCCCGGCCAGCCAGTTGATGCGGTTGGCCGAAAGACCTTCGCGGATCGCCTTGATCACCGGGATGCCACCAGCGACAGCCGCTTCGAAGGCGACGATGACGCCCTTCTCGCGGGCCTTGGCAAAGATCTCGTTGCCGTGCACGGCGATCAGCGCCTTGTTCGCAGTCACCACGTGCTTGCCGTTCTCGATGGCCTTCAGGACCAGGTCACGGGCAATGGTGTAGCCACCGATCAGCTCGATGACGATATCAATCTCTGGGTTGCTCACGACCTCGAACACATCAGCGGTAATGGGGGTACCGGTAATCTGGCAGTTCGGGTTCTGCGAGCGCATGGCGATCTGTGCAACTTCAATACCGCGCCCGGCACGGCGGGCAATCTCCTCGGCGTTGCGCTGAAGTACATTGAAGGTTCCGCCACCGACGGTCCCCAACCCACAGATGCCTACTTTGACCGGTTTCACTGTGAACTCCCCATTGAACGGCCGACGCTGTGCCGACCGTGAAACATGCCGTCACCCCATGACGACGGCGTACTGAATTGGATTACTTGCTTGGCGCCAAGGCGAGCTTGGCCACTTGCGGAGCGGGTTGATAGCCCGGAATCACCTGGCCGCTTTCCAGGACGATGGCCGGCGTGCCATTGACACCGATCGACTGGCCCAGATGGAACTGCTTGCCGACCGGGTTGGCGCACTTGGCGGCTTTGATTTCCTTGCCATCCACCATCTTGTCCATCGCCGCGCGACGATCGCTGGAGCACCAGACTGCCTGCAATTGCTCGTCACCTGGCGAGCCCAGGCCCTGACGCGGGAAAGCGACGTAGCGCACTTCGATACCGCGACGGTTGAGCTCCGGCACTTCGGCGTGCAGCTTGTGGCAATACGGGCAGGTGGTGTCGGTGAACACGGTGATGTGCGACTTGGTTTCGCCCTTGGCAGGATAAACCACCATCTCGCCCGCTGGAATGCCGTTGATAAGCTTGGCGATGCCCTGACGCTCAGTTTTTTCAGTCAGGTTGACCGGCTTGCCGTCCTGGATCTGGAACAGGTAGCCCTGCATCACGAATTGGCCGTCAGCGCTGGCGTACAGCACCCGACCGCCCTGCAGCTTGACTTCATACAGGCCATTGAGTGGGCTGCTGGCGACGCTTTCGACCGGCACTTCCAACTCGAGGGTTTGCAAGGTCTTGCGGATCGCCTGCTCGGCACCGGCGTCGGTGGCTGCGGCAGCGGCGAAGGTGCTGGCCAGCGCCAAAGCGGCGGCGGCGAAAATCTGGGTCACGCGCATGGGGTACTCCTGAAGACGGACGGGGCCGCAGGACGTCGCCTGCGGGAAAAATCGCGGCAACCGGGCGGCCCTTGGTGCAAACCGCTCAAGCCTACCACATCAAGCTGCGGCTAGATGAGTCCTCACGTGCCGGTCGGCGGAACATGAAAATCATTCATCCTCGCGGATGGTGTTGTGCGTGCAGTTGCTGCAGCCGAGCCTTGGCCACATGGGTGTAGATCTGCGTGGTGGAGAGGTCGCTGTGGCCGAGCAACATCTGCACGACGCGCAGGTCGGCGCCATGGTTGAGCAGATGGGTGGCGAAGGCGTGGCGCAAGGTATGCGGCGACAATGACTTGTCGATGCCAGCGACCTGGGCCTGGTGCTTGATCCGGTGCCAGAAGGTCTGGCGGGTCATCTGCTCGCCACGCTGACTGGGGAACAGGACATCGCTGGGGCGCTCTTTGAGCAACTCGGCGCGGGCCTGGCGCAAGTAACGCTCCAACCACAGCACGGCCTCCTCGCCCATGGGTACCAGACGCTCCTTGCTACCCTTGCCCATGACCCGCAATACGCCCTGGCGCAGGTTGACTTGATCGAGGGTCAGGCTGACCAGCTCGGTCACCCGCAGGCCACAGGCGTAGAGCACTTCGAGCATGGCACGATCACGCTGGCCGATGGCCTCGCTCAGGTCGGGGGCTTGCAGTAACGCCTCGACGTCGGCTTCCGACAACGATTTGGGCAACGGCTTACCCAATTGCGGCATGTCGATTTGTAGGGTTGGGTCTAGAGCGATCAGCTTTTCCCGCAACAAATAACGAAAGAAACCACGTAGGCCGGAGATAAACCGTGCAGTTGAGCGGGGTTTATAACCTTGCTCGAGGCGCCAGGCCAAGTGATCGAGGATCAGCTCGCGGCCTGCGTCCGGCAGTGCTACGCCGTGCTCGTGCAGCCAGCCATTGAACAGGGCCAAGTCACTGCGATAGGACACACGGGTGTTATCGGACAGGCCTTTTTCCAGCCACAGGGCGTCGAGGAATTGATCAATCAGAGGGTGGTCGAGGGCGGGCATGCGCAGTCGCTGGATAGGGAAGTGCGTTCAGTGTTTCACAGGCTGTGATGTGTTGTCTGTACTAGCCCTATCGCGGGGCAAGCCCGCTCCCACGTTCGCCGCGAAAACACTCCAGCGTGGGAGCGGGCTTGCCCCGCGATGCAGGCGACTCAGGCCGACCAGACTGGCGTAGTAGTGCCAGTACAGACAACAACACTTATCAGGCCTCAGCCAAAACCGGCACTGGACGCTTGTCTTCATCGATGGCAACAAAGCTGAACACGCCATGAATCGCCCGCTCACGACCATCCAGGTACATGTTCTCGACGAACACATCGACCTGCACCTGCAAGCTGGTATTGCCCACCTTGACCACCGTGCCAACCAACTCAACGATCGAGCCCGCCGGAATCGGGTGCTTGAAGTCGATGCGATCGGTGGACACTGTCACCAGCGGCAGGCGGCAGAAGCGGGTGGCGGCGATGAACGACACTTCGTCCATCCAGGCCAGCGCGGTACCGCCGAACAAGGTGTTGTGATGGTTGGTGGTGTTAGGAAACACCGCCTTGGTCACGCGGGTGACCGACAGCTCGGTGCGGCGCTGAATTTCCTGGTCTCGGGTGCTGGTCATGATTATTTCACATCGCAATGGCAGGGTTTCAGAAAGCAAAAAAGCAGCCCGAAGGCTGCTTTTTTCTCGCATGGTGGCCGCAGCCACCAGTCAAACTGCACTCAGGACAGTTTTTCTTTGATGCGAGCGGCTTTGCCGGACAGGTCGCGCAGGTAGTACAGCTTGGCTTTACGCACGTCACCACGACGTTTCACGGCCAGGCTGTCGATTTGCGGGCTGTAGGTCTGGAAGGTACGCTCAACGCCAACGCCGCTGGAGATCTTGCGCACAGTGAAGGCGCTGTTCAGACCACGGTTACGCTTGGCGATAACAACGCCTTCGAACGCCTGCAGACGGGAACGATCACCTTCCTTCACTTTAACCTGGACGACAACGGTGTCGCCTGGTGCGAAGGTCGGGATTTCCTTGCTCATCTGCTCTGCTTCGAGCTGCTGGATGATTTTGTTAGTCATGCTGTGCTCCTAAGGTGGAAAACGTGATCCACCATCGATACGTTAACTATCGTTCCGCTCGCGGAGGTATTCCTCGAGCAGCTTCTTCTCTTCTCCAGAAAGTGAGCGACTTTCCAGAAGATCGGCGCGTCGTTCGAAGGTCCTACCAAGGGACTGCTTCATCCGCCAACGCCGGATATGTGCATGGTTGCCACTTAGCAACACGTCGGGTACACGCTGATCCGCATACACCTCAGGTCGGGTGTAGTGCGGGCAATCCAGCAAGCCATCGGTGAAGGAGTCTTCCTCCGCCGAGCCTACATGCCCTAAAGCTCCGGGCAGCAGCCGCGTAACCGCATCGATCAGGACCATGGCCGGCAGCTCGCCACCGGAAAGTACATAGTCGCCAATCGACCACTCTTCATCGACATGAGCTTCAATAAAACGCTCGTCAATGCCTTCATAACGACCGGCGATCAGGATCAGAGATTCCTGTTCGGCCAGGCCTTGAACCGCCTGCTGATCCAGCTTGCGGCCCTGTGGCGAGAGGTAGATCACCTTCGCCGCTGCTCCAGTCGCTTGCCTGGCGCTAGCCAAGGCATCTTCCAGAGGCTTGATCTTCATCACCATGCCCGGACCACCGCCAAACGGCCGATCATCCACTGTATGGTGGCGATCAGTGGTGTAGTCCCGCGGATTCCAGCAGGTGACTTGCAACAAGCCCTGCTTCACCGCGCGGCTGGTAATGCCGTACTCAGTAATGGCCGAAAACATCTCGGGGAACAACGTGATGACTTCTACGCGAAGGTTACCCATCAGTTAGAAATCCGCGTCCCATTCGACTCGCATCACGCCTGCTTCCAGGTCGACTGCCAGCACGCATTGCGCCGTATAGGGCAACAAACGCTCGCGATCATCCAGGCTGCCTGCGCAAGGCTTGACCACCATTACATCGTTCGCGCCGGTCTCCAACAGGTGATCAACCTTGCCGAACAGCTGTTCGTCCTGGTTGATGACTTTCAGACCTTGCAACTGGTACCAGTAGTACTCGTCTTCAGTCAGGTTGGGCAAAAGGCTACGCGAGATGCAAATCTCGTAACCGCTCAGAAGACGTGCTTCGTCACGATCGTCGAGCCCTTTAAGCTTGGCGACCAGCTCCTTTTTATTGGAACGGCCACTGACCAGCTCGACCTGCTTGACCGACCCTTCGCGCCGAAGCGTCCAGTTACGGTAATCCAACAGGTTTTCAATCGGATCGGTAAAGGAATACACCTTCACCTCGCCGCGAACGCCGTGAACCGAAAAAATCTTGCCAACAACGATCAGGTCATCAGCATTTTCTGGCGTCGCGTTCATACTGTTCAGGCAGCAGCCTTGGCAGCTTCCTTCAGCAGCTGAGCAACGCGCTCAGACGGCTGTGCGCCGATGCTCAGCCAGTGAGCAACGCGGTCTTGTTTAACGGACAGACGAACTTCCTGACCACGAGCGATTGGGTTGAAGAAGCCAACCTGTTCGATGTGGGAGCCGTCACGCGGGTTACGCGAGTCGGTTACGGTCAGTTGGTAGAACGGGCGCTTTTTGGAGCCGCCACGGGCAAGACGAATGGTAAGCATTGAACATCGTTCCTGTAGTCGGTGCTGCAAATCATAATGCACAGCGGGCACACGGGTGCCCGAAAGGCCGCACATTCTCAAGGAATATCCGGACTTTTGCAAATGCCTTTTTACGTTGAGAAAAAAGGCCAGCCTGCCGATTCGCGATCTAAGCTGCCTTTATATAAGGCAGCGGTGTACCCGCCGAGGCGGGGCTCGGTCACCAGCAGCTAGGCTGGCGACCAAATTCAGGGTTACAGCTTGGGCATGCCGCCGCCAGGCATCATGCCGCCAAGGCCGCGCATCATCTTGGCCATGCCGCCCTTGGTAGAAAACTTCTTCATCATCTTCTGCATCTGTTTGTGCTGTTTGATCAGCCGGCCGACGTCCTGCACCTGAGTGCCGGAGCCCAAAGCGATACGACGCTTGCGCGAACCGCTGAGCAGGTCCGGGTCGCGGCGCTCGGCCGGCGTCATGGAGTTGATGATCGCCTCCATTTGCTTGAACTGCTTCTCGGCCGCGCCCTGGGCGTTGCCCATCTGCGACAGGTTGACCCCACCGATGCTCGGCAGCTTGTCCATCAAGCCGCCCAGGCCGCCCATGTTCTTCATTTGCTGCAGCTGGTCGCGGAAGTCCTCGAGATCGAAGCCCTTGCCCTTCTTGAGCTTCTTGGCCAGCTTGTCGGCCTTGGCCTTGTCGATATTCTGCTCGGCCTGCTCGATCAGGCTAAGCACGTCACCCATGCCAAGGATGCGCGAGGCGATCCGGTCTGGGTGGAACGGCTCGAGCGCTTCGCTCTTCTCGCCCATGCCGATGAACTTGATCGGCTTGCCGGTGATGGCGCGCACCGACAGCGCAGCACCGCCACGGGCGTCACCGTCGACCTTGGTCAACACCACGCCAGTCAGCGGCAGGGCGTCACCAAAGGCCTTGGCGGTGTTAGCGGCGTCCTGACCGGTCATGGCATCGACCACGAACAGGGTCTCGATCGGCTTGACCGCAGCGTGCAGGTCCTTGATCTCGTCCATCATGTCGGCGTCGATGTGCAGACGCCCGGCGGTGTCGACGATGACCACGTCAATGAACTTGAGCTTGGCTTCGCGGATCGCCGCTTCAGCGATGGCTACAGGCTTCTGGCTGATATCGGACGGGAAGAAGGTCACGCCGATGTCGTTGGCCAGGGTTTCCAGCTGCTTGATCGCCGCCGGACGGTAGACGTCAGCCGAGACCACCATGACGCTCTTTTTCTTGCGTTCTTTAAGGAAGCGCGCCAGCTTGCCGGCAGTGGTGGTCTTACCCGCACCCTGCAGACCGGCCATCAGCACTACCGCAGGCGGGGCCGAGTTCAGCGCGAGGTCTTCGTTGGCCGCGCCCATCAGGCTTTCCAGCTCGGCCTGGACGATTTTCACGAACGCCTGGCCTGGGGTCAGGCTGCGCGACACTTCGGTGCCGACCGCACGCTCTTTGATACTGTTGACGAAATCCTTGACCACCGGCAGGGCGACGTCGGCTTCCAGCAGCGCCATGCGCACTTCGCGCAACGTGTCCTTGATGTTGTCTTCAGTCAGCTTGGCCTTGCCGGTGACATGGCGCAGCGTCTGTGACAGGCGGTCGGTCAGGTTTTCGAACATGGTGATCCTTTCAGGCTTGGCAAAGCCGAGGTTTGTCAGGCGCCCAGGCGCAAATCAAACACGCACAGGGAACAGCAAGCCGACGATTATAACCAAGACTGCTCGCGGCGCACACTATGCTCGGATGGATGTGCCTGCCATGTGCAAAATGGGCCTGCAACTTGGTCCTTGACGGAGCGGGCTCAGTTGCGAACAGCTCAGCATGACCGATATCAATGCCCCAGCCTGCCCGCAGACTTCCTTGGCAGCGGCGTTCTATGCCAAACTCCCTCTCTTTCAGGGCTTGCCTACCAGGACTTATGCTCTCTTCACCCAGTCTTATCCCTAACCTGATCGCCGCCGGCCTGTACATCGCCGCCGCGCTCTATCACGGCAGTCGCCTGGCCCAAGGCACCCGCGCCGATAAACGGCTGCTCGGCCTGCTCGGCGCCATCGCCGTGATCGCCCAAGGCGGCGCGCTGTTCTTCCAACTGCTCACGCCGCTGGGCCTGAGCCTGGACTTCTTCAGCGCCTCCAGCCTGATCGCCGTGGCGGTCATAGGCCTGACGCTGCTGGCCTGCCTGCGCATACCCGTGGAAAACCTACTGGTGTTGCTGTTCCCGCTCGGCGCTATAACCGCCCTGCTGGCCCAGTTCGCGCCACCCGGGACGGTGCCGCTGATCAATGAAGAACCTGGGATCCTCGCGCATATCCTGCTGTCGATCCTGGCCTACGGGCTGTTCACCATCGCGGTGTTCCAAGCCCTGCTGCTGCTACTGCAGGACCACCAGCTCAAGCACAAGCACCCGTCCGGGCTGATCCGCAACTTCCCGCCACTGCAAACCATGGAAAGCCTGCTGTTTGGTTTCCTCTGGGCCGGCTGGGCGTTGCTATCGCTGTCGCTGATCTCCGGCTGGCTGTTCCTCGACAACCTGTTCGCCCAGCACCTGGTGCACAAGACCCTGCTCGCCTGCGTCGCCTGGATCGTGTTCAGCGTCTTGCTGTGGGGCCGCACCCGCCTGGGCTGGCGTGGACACAAGGCGATTCGCTGGACCCTGGCCGGTTTCTGCCTGTTGATGCTGGCCTACTTCGGCAGCAAGCTGGTACGCGAATTCATCCTGCACATCTGACGGTCACCTATGGATAGCCTGCCGTTCGCCCCGCTGCTTGGTACTTTGGCCCTGGCGCTGCTGTGGGCGGCGTTGTTTACCGCGGTCGATGCAGCCCGCCAGTTACTCAATGGCCAGGCCCGCGGTGCAGAAACCGGCGAACCCAACCTACCCGCCCAGGCACTGGTGTTCGGCGCCAGCCTGGGCAAGCTGCTGGTGCTCGGCCTGGCTTGCCTGATTGGTCAACGCCATAGCGGCGAACATGGCTTCTGGCTCGGCGGCCTGGCCGCCAGCCTGGCGCTGCTGGTACTGGCCGAGTATCTGCCGCGGCGCCTGGCCCGGCGCAACCCACAGGCCTTCGTCAGCCTCGGCGCCAGCCTGCTCAGACTGCCGCTGGCCCTGCTACAGCCCTTTGCCTGCCTGCTCGACGGCATGGCCAAGCTGATCCTGCGCCCTTTCCGCCCGCAGCCCACAGCGGTTGCCCTGCATGAGCAGGAACAGCATGAGGACGATGACCCGCTGCACGAGACGCCACGCCATGGCCTGCTCGATGGCCTGCAAGCGCTGGACAAGATCACCGTCAACGACATCCTGGTGCCGCGCAACGAAGTCGATGGCATCAACCTGGACGACCCCATCGAACAGATCATCGAGCAACTGATCGTCAGCCGGCATACCCGCCTGCCGGTGTATCACAACGACATCAACCAGGTTGAAGCGATCCTCAATACCAAACTGATCAGCCACTTGTTGCCGCGTGGCGAACTGACCCACGAAGCCCTCCACGGCGCCTGCTACGAGCCCTACTTCGTCCCCGAAAGCACCCCGCTGCAACTGCAATTGCTGAACTTTCACAAGCAGCAACGGCGCCTGGGCGTAGTGGTTGATGAATACGGCGAGGTGCTGGGCATCGTTACCCTGGAAGACATCCTCGAGGAGATCGTCGGCGAATTCGAAGACGAGCAGAGCCTGGACAACCCGCACATCCACCCCCAGGCCGATGGCCGTTTCGTCATCGAAGGCACCGCTTCGCTGCGTGAACTCAACCGCAGCCTGGGCTGGCACCTGCCCTGCGATGGCGGGCCGAAGACCCTCAATGGCCTGGTCACCGAAGCGCTGGAGAGCATTCCAGCCAGCGCTGTGTGCCTGAAAATCGGCCGCTATCGCTTGGAAATCCTCGAAACAGAGGATAATTGTGCCAGCAAGGTACTGGTCTGGACCGTGACCCGATAGCTATACTCCGGTCACGCTTACCCAGCCCTGCCGTCCCGCCCGCTACCCGCGCCCGGCGTCACACGGCCAGTCCGCTTCACTGATAGCCCTGCGGTCCTGCTTCAGCACCCCGAACAGCCCCGCTCCCCTCCTTATCCCCTGGGCCATCGTCAGTCGAGCGACTCACAACAATACGCTCCGGCGTCCGCGCGCCCGTGTCTGCCTGGGCACAGTGCGGCTTGCCAGCGAGCATCTGACTGTCAGGGATCTACGCAATGACAACCAGCAGCACCTTCGCCGACTCGACCCCGACCGCGCCGATCAACTCGCCCGCGCGGGTGGCCACCGCCAGCTTCATCGGCACCGCCATCGAGTTCTACGACTTTTATGTATACGCCACCGCTGCTGCGCTGGTGATCGGCCCGGTGTTCTTCCCTTCAGGGTCGGGCACTGCGCAAATGCTCGCCGCCTTTCTCACCTTTGGTATTGCCTTCCTTGCCCGGCCAATGGGCTCGGCGCTGTTCGGCCACTTCGGCGACCGCATCGGGCGCAAGTCGACCCTGGTCGCCTCGTTGCTGCTGATGGGTGTTTCGACCACAGCAATTGGCGTTCTACCTGGCTACGACAGTATTGGCGTCTGGGCGCCGATCATCCTTTGCCTGCTGCGCTTCGGCCAGGGCCTGGGGCTGGGCGGCGAATGGGGTGGCGCGGCGTTGCTGGCCACGGAAAACGCCCCGCCGGGTAAGCGCGCCTGGTTTGGCATGTTCCCGCAACTGGGCCCGTCGATCGGCTTCCTGGCCGCCAACGGCCTGTTCCTGAGCCTGGCACTGACCCTTAGCGACGAGCAGTTCCGTGACTGGGGCTGGCGGATTCCGTTCCTGCTCAGCGCCGCGCTGGTGCTGGTCGGCTTGTACGTGCGCCTCAAGCTTGAAGAGAGCCCAGTGTTCGCCAAAGCCGTGGCCCAGCACCAGCGGGTGAAAATGCCGGTAGTCGATCTGTTCGCCAAGCACTGGCGACCGACCCTGCTTGGCGCTGCGGCGATGGTGGTGTGCTACGCGCTGTTCTACATCTCCACGGTGTTCTCGCTCAGCTACGGCGTCTCTACCCTGGGTTACAGCCGGGAAACCTTCCTCGGCCTGCTGTGCTTCGCGGTGGTGTTCATGGCCCTGGCCACGCCGCTGTCGGCCTGGCTCAGCGATCGTTACGGGCGCAAGCCGGTGTTGATCGTCGGCGGCCTGCTGGCGGTGGCATCGGGCTTTACCATGGAGCCGCTGCTGACCTCGGGCTCGACCACGGGCGTGGCGCTGTTCCTGGCTATCGAGCTGTTCTTGATGGGGGTGACCTTCGCGCCGATGGGGGCATTGCTGCCCGAACTGTTCCCGACCCATGTGCGCTATACGGGCGCCTCGGCAGCCTACAACCTGGGGGGTATCGTCGGGGCTTCGGCCGCACCGTTCTTCGCGCAGAAACTGGTGAGCATGGGCGGTTTGAGTTGGGTGGGAGGCTACGTGTCGGCAGCAGCAGTGCTCAGCTTGATTGCTGTGCTGTGCTTGAAAGAGACGCGTAACGCAGAGCTCTAAAGCCAGGCAAACATCGCGGGGCACGCCCGCTCCCACGCCATGTGAGGCAGGCAACACCGAGGTTGGCGACGCTGCTCTGCTCCCACGCAGCCATATGAGGATTGCGTGGGAGCGGGCGTGCCCCGCGATTGACGTTAGAACTCGACTTTGACTGCCTGCGAAGCGCGGGTCGCCTTGGCCCGCGCCGCTTCGATCGACTCATCGCGCGCCAGGCATACGCCCATGCGCCGCTGGCCGTTGATTTCAGGCTTGCCGAACAGGCGAATGGCGGTATCCGGCTCGCTCAAGGCAGCACCGAGGTTGGCGAAGCTGGTCTGCTGCGACTGGCCTTGCGGCAAAATCACCGCCGAAGCCGATGGGCCGAACTGGCGCACCAGTGGAATCGGCAAGCCGAGAATCGCCCGCGCATGCAGGGCAAACTGCGACAGGTCTTGCGAGATCAGGGTCACCAGGCCGGTGTCATGCGGACGCGGCGAGACTTCGCTGAACCACACCTGATCGCCCTTGACGAACAGCTCCACGCCGAACAGACCCCGCCCGCCCAGGGCATCGGTGACCGCCTTGGCCACCCGCTGCGATTCGGCCAGCGCCTTGGCGCTCATCGCCTGCGGCTGCCACGACTCTTGGTAGTCGCCCTTCTCCTGACGATGGCCAACCGGCTCGAGGAAAGTGGTGCCGCCCACATGGCGTACGGTTAGCAGGGTGATTTCGTATTCGAAATCGATAAAGCCTTCAACGATCACCCGGCCCTTGCCAGCACGACCGCCTTCTTGTGCGTAGTCCCAGGATTTCTGCAGGTCAGCGTCGCTGCGCAGCAGGCTCTGGCCCTTGCCCGAGGAGCTCATCACCGGCTTGACCACGCAGGGGTAGCCGACATCGGCGACAGCCTTGGCGTAGTCCTCGAAGGTGTCGGCGAAGTGGTAGGGCGAGGTCGGCAGATCGAGCTCTTCAGCGGCCAGGCGGCGGATACCTTCGCGGTTCATGGTCAGCTGGGTAGCGCGAGCGGTAGGCACCACGTTGAAGCCTTCGTTCTCAAGCTCCACCAGGGTGGCAGTGGCGATGGCTTCGATCTCAGGGACGATGTAATGCGGCTTCTCAGCCTCGATTACCGCACGCAGGGCAACGCCGTCGAGCATGTTGATGACGTGGCTGCGATGGGCAACCTGCATGGCCGGGGCATTGGCGTAACGGTCCACGGCGATCACTTCGACGCCCAGGCGCTGCAGTTCGATCACCACCTCTTTACCCAGTTCGCCGCAGCCGCACAGCAGTACTCGGGTCGCGGTGGGCGACAATGGGGTTCCGATACGGGTCATTTCAGGTCCTCGAAGGCGTCCGGGGGCTGCGTCAGGCTGTGCGCTGCCCGCTGAAAAAGGACCGACATTCTACATCAGGTTGCGAGCGCGCCGCTGGTCAGCCTGCCAAGGCGTTTTTCCGCGCTCGCCAGGTCATCGCCAGCCACACCGCCGTTACCCCAGCGAACTTCGACGCCAGCGCGGTACCGGCCACCGCGGGTGTCAGCGCGCCGATCATGCCGAAGAAAATGAAGGTATCGACAGGAATGCTCAGCGCCGAACTCAGCCACAGGCGATCGCGCAGCGGCCGACGGGTGATACTGAATACCAGCCAATCGATCAATTCGGAGACGAAGAAGGCGGTAGCGCTGGCCAGGGCGATGGCCGGCTCCGAGGTGATGTAGGACAGCAGCAAGGCCGCCAGCATGGCCAGCAGCGCGCCGTGACCATAGCGGGTCTGCACCATGTCGCGCAGGATGAACACCAGTCCGCCCCAGGCAGACCAGATCACATCCAGGTGTGGAGCGCTGGAAAAGGCGTAGTTGATCAGCACTACGCTGCTGATATAGGCGATCAGATAGAACATGGCAGGTAATCGTCGGACAAGCCGCACAGATTACTTGATTTTCGGGTCAGCGCCAGCCTCTTCGCGGGTAAACCCGTTCCTACAGGGTCAGCATGAATCCTGTAGGAGCGGGCTTGTCCCGCGAAGAGGCCGTACGGCCACTCGGTAAATTCAAAGGCCGAGGATCATCCCCGCCGCCACCGCCCGCTCATGGCACAGCTTGAGCACCTGGCGACGCTCAGTGTTATCCATCCGCCCCCAACGGGTAATCTCCGCCACGCTGCGCTGGCAACCGGTGCAAATGTCCTGCTCATCCAGCGCACAGATACTGACGCAGGGCGAAGCGACTGGGCGTTCGGCGTCGCTCATCTCAATCCTCCTGCGGGGCCAGGTCGCGTGCATAACGTTCGGCGTTGTGCACATAGTGGGCAGCGCTGGCTTCCAGCATACGCTTCTGCGCATCGGTCAGCTCACGCACCACTTTGCCGGGCGAGCCCATCACCAGCGAACCGTCAGGAATCTCCTTGCCCTCGGGGATCAGCGCATTGGCGCCGATGATGCAGTGCTTGCCTATCTTCGCGCCATTGAGGATCACCGCGTTGATGCCGATCAGGCTGTAGTCGCCCACCGTGCAGCCATGCAGCATGGCGTTGTGGCCGATGGTCACGCCCTTGCCAAGGGTCAGCGGCGAACCCATGTCGGTGTGCATCACCGTGCCGTCCTGGACATTGCTGTCCTCGCCGATGTCGATCAGCTCGTTGTCACCGCGCAGCACCGCACCGAACCAGACGCTGGCGCGCGCTTGCAGGCGAACCTTGCCGATCAGCGTGGCAGTGGGCGCAGCCCAGCTGCTGGGATGGGTCTCTACCCGCATGTCACCCAAGCGGTATTTCATGGATAGCTCCTCACGGTCTGGCGAGTGGCGGGGTCGACCCCGCTCAGTTCTGGATGAAACGCTCTGGTGGCTTGTGCAAGCTGATGCCGGCATCGAACAGCAGGTTGACCAGCTCGACGATCATGATCGCCGACAACCCCCAGATCTTGTACTCGCCATAGCGATAACTGGGCACGAACCAGCTGCGCCCTTGATAATCGATCCGGTGGGTGTGGTCACGCGGGTCCTGGCGGAAGAATTCCAGCGGAACGGTGAATACTGCCGCGATCTCGGCGTCGTTGGCGTGGTATTCGACGTAATCGGGGATCAAACCGACGAATGGCGTCACCTTCAGGCCATGTAGGGAAATCAGCGGACTGAGGGGGCCGATCACCTCGACCAGGCCTGGCGGCAAGCCGATCTCTTCCTGCGCCTCGCGCAGGGCGGTGAAGATCAGGTCAGGGTCTTCCGGATCGCGCCGCCCCCCCGGAAAAGCCACTTCCCCACCATGGGTGGAAAGCCCCTGGGCGCGCAGGGTCAGTACCAGTTCGGGCTCTTCGCTGCGGGTGATGGGCAAGAGTACCGCCGCCTCGGGAAAACGGCGATCCGCCTCCAGTGACGCGGGGATATGGTTGCTCATTCGGCGAAGAAGCTCGTCCAGCATTACGCACTCTCGATTCCAAAGCCTGGCCTGCATGATGCACCAAAAGCCCCAAGGCACCCAAGCCCTGCCAGGGGGCGGCTTGCGGCCCATGCCCCAGGCGCGCCAAGATAGGCTGATCTTAAGGGAAGCAAAGCATGAATTTCTGCAGCGCGTGCGGCCAACCGGTCATTCAACGGATACCCGAAGGCGATAGCCGCTTGCGCTTCGTCTGCGAGCATTGCCAGACCATCCATTACCAGAACCCGAATATCGTCGCCGGCGTGCTTCCAATATGGGGTAGCAAGGTGCTGTTGTGCCGTCGGGCAATCGAGCCGCGCCGTGGTTTCTGGACCCTACCGGCCGGCTTTATGGAAAACGGCGAGACCACCGACGCTGCCGCTCGTCGCGAAACGATCGAGGAAGCCTGCGCCCGGGTCGGGGAAATGACCCTGTATCAGCTGTTCGATCTGCCGCACATCAACCAGGTGCACCTGTTCTTCCGCGCCCAACTGGCGGACCTGGACTTCGCCGTGGGGGTAGAGAGCCTGGAAGTACGCTTGTTCGAAGAGGAGGAAATCCCTTGGGGGGAGCTGGCTTTTCGGACAGTCACTCGCACACTAGAATGCTACTATCGCGACCGCATCAGGCAGCACTACCCCATAGGCCATGAATACCTGCCGCCGATGAACGTCTCGTCGTCCACTTAAACCGTTTGCAGGGATACCGTTTCATGCGTTGGTTGCTCGCCCTCTTCTGCCTCAGCGTTGTATCGGTGTCCCAGGCGGCCTTCACCGAGACGATCATTCGCAAACCCCAGGCGCAGGTGCAAACCCAGGCGCCTGCGCAGGAACATCCGCTGATCGACAAAGTACTGGTGATCAAGTCCGAACGTCGCCTACAGCTAATCAGCCGTGGCGAGCCGCTCAAGACCTACCGCATTTCGCTGGGCAAGCAGCCCAAGGGCGCCAAGGAGCGCGAAGGCGACAAGCGCACCCCCGAAGGCTTCTACTGGCTGGACTGGCGCAAGGTCAGCGACCGCTTCAACCTGGCCATGCACATCTCTTACCCGAACATCAGCGATGCCGCCAAGGCGCGCCGTGAAGGTGTAGCTGCGGGCAGCATGATCATGATCCACGGCACGCCGATCAACGAAGACTATCCGGAGTGGTACTTCCATACCCTGGATTGGACCGAGGGCTGCATCGCCATGCGTAACGATGACATGCGCGAAGTGTGGAGCATGGTCAAGGACGGCACCATGATCGAGATTCGTCCTTAAGCTCTGCTGTTCATTCCCACTCATATCTCGGCTGACAACGCTCTGGTTCAGCTGCTCCCGCAATGGGAGCAGTGGCTAAGCAGTTATTTTGCGACTGCGCGTATTAAATATGTACTGACGACTGTTAACCAGAAATAAATCCTACAAACCAAGCATTGGTCCCCAGCTAGGGGGACTTAACAAAGCGTGCTCGAAACTCTTCGTCGATCGCCCGTATTCATTAGACATAATTGGACAACTAAGCAGCCCGCCCACTTAATACGGCGTTAATTTCACTTACCCCCGGCTCTCATCTCTCCAACTTTCCCACACGCCAACATCCGCTAGCCCACGTGGCAGATGGCATAGAACCACATTCAAACAAACGCCTCGGTTCTTAGAATTCACGCAAATGAATTCCTTCCTTCTTACATCATTTGCGAGGATCTTCAATGTCATCCTGGGTGCACCCTATTGCCCGCAGCTTACTTGCCTGCGGCGCGATTACGCTGCTGACGATTGCCCCGACCCAGGCCGACACTGCCAGCCAGCACCTACGTGACCAGCAGCAAGCCCAGCGTCAGCGCGAACAATTGCAACAGCTCGAACGCTGGCAACGCCTGCAACCGATCACTGCGCACGATGACGATGAGGCTGCCTCCGACACCGCGGATAACCCCTGCTGGGCGATCAGCGGCGTGCGCCTGGCCGGCAACCACAAGCTTGCGACCCAAACCCTGCAACCAACCGTACAAACACTGTCGCAGCCTTGTATGAACATCGGCGACATCAACCAGTTGCTCAAGGGGCTGACCGAGCACTATGTAAAAGCCGGCTATCCCACCAGCCGGCCTTACCTGGCTCGACATCCCGAGCATGATGCGCCGCTGGATATCATCGTTATCGAAGGCTTCATCGAATCGATCGAGCTCACCGACGCCAACCTGCCGCTGTCACTACAAGGTGCGTTTCCCGACCTGCTGGGGCAACCGCTGCATCTGCCAGACCTCGAACAGGGGCTGGACCAGCTCAATCGATTGCGCGCCTATGACCTCGGTATCGACCTGCTGCCTGGGCAAATGCAGGGTGGCACCCGCGTACTGCTGCAGCCTCGTCGAGTCGCCTCGCCCTGGCACCTCGACACCCGCGTTGACAATCGCGGCAGTGCGCTGACTGGGCGCCATCGCCTGAACCTAGGGCTTGGCCTGGACAGCCCGCTGGGGCTGAACGACGACCTGCGCCTGTCGCTGCTGTCGACGGTACTCGATGCACCAGGCCGAAGTCGCGGGGTCAACCTGTACTACAGCATTCCTTATGGCCCTTGGACGTTCAACCTCAGCGCGAGCCAAATGCGCTATCGCGCGCCCATCCCGCAAAGCCACGTGAGCAGCAATGGCGACAGCCGCGTGTTCGGCCTTGGCGCCGAACGGGTGCTGTGGCGCAACCAGCGCGGCATACTCAGCGCCAGCACCCGACTGGATCGCAAGCAACTGGTCAACCGCGCGAATAGCACCGTCATCGCAGTGCAGAGCCCGACCCTGACCACCTTCGAAGCGGGCCTCAACCTGCTGTGGCTCGATCATGGCCTGTGGAATGCCTATCTAGGCATCAGCCGAGGTCTGGACTGGTTCGGCGCCGACCGGCCCTTCCCTCAAAAACAGGCGCCGCGACCTGACTTCGTCAAGTACCGCGCCAACCTGCTGCACCTGCGTCAGGGGCCTGCGCACTTGCCTTGGCGCTGGCACAGCGAGCTGGCCCTGCAGTACAGCCCTGATGTCCTGCCAGTGGTCGAGCAGTTCCAGCTCAGCGATGACTCAGCCGTACGCGGCTTCCGCCAGCACAGCGCCTCCGGCGCCAGCGCCGTTGTCTGGCGCAACACCCTGAGCCAAGCGCTGCCGCTGAACTTGGCCCAGCCAGTCCAAGTACGCCCCACTCTCGGCCTGGACCTGGGCTGGTCCCGGTTCGCCCACAGCAGCACCCCGCAACGCCTGGCTGGCGCTGCCGCGGGCGTCGAGCTGAGCCTGGCGCAAAGCCGCCTGCGCCTCGACTACCAGCGCGCCCTGTATGCCAGCGAACGCCCCACCTCCGGGCTTGAGCGAGGCTTCTGGGTAATGGAATGGACCCTGAACATCTGACTTTCCCTCCCACCACTGCAAAAAGTGATCGTGTACATGTGCCCCTACGTCCCCTCCTCTCCTTGTCCACCAACCAAGCCGGATACCTTGCGCTGGACGATCTTCCTCGCCCTGCTGGGCTCCGCCAGCGCGCACGCCCAAGGCGGTCTGCAAGCGAAGTTGGACTCTGGCGGTTCGCCAATCATCAACCACCAACATGGGGTGCCAGTGATCAACATCGTCGCGCCAGATGCCAACGGGCTGTCGCATAACAAGTTCATCGACTACAACGTTGGCAAGCAAGGCGTGGTGCTGAACAACGCTTTGCAGGGTGGCGGATCGCAACTGGCTGGCAAGCTGGCTGCCAACCCCCAGTTCCAAGGCCAGGCCGCGTCGACCATTCTCAACGAAGTGGTGAGTCGCAACGCTTCGGTGATCGAAGGCACTCAGGAGATTTTTGGTCAACAGGCCAACTACATTCTCGCCAACCCCAATGGCATTACCCTCAATGGTGGTCGATTCATCAATACTGCCGTTGCTGGCTTCGTAGTTGGCAAGCCCGGGTTTCGGAGCGGGCAGCTGCAAACCTTTGAGACGCTAAGCGCCAACGGCAAACTGGAGGTGAAGGGCGATGGTCAGACCAATAGCGAAGGTGCCTTGCACCTGATCGCACCCCGCCTGGACAGCACTGGTGAACTCGGGGCAAAAGACAATCTCAACATTACCGTCGGCCGCAACCTCATTGATAAACACAATGGAAAGATCATCAGGCACGAGGCCGGCGCCCCATCGGACATCGATGCCAATCTACTCGGAGCCATGTACGCGGGCCGCATCAATATCCGCAGTACCGCTGAAGGTGCAGGCGTGCGCATGGGGCCGATCAGGGTTGAGGCCGACCACGGCATCCGCATCGACTCAGCAGGGGCCTTGGAGGTCAGCGGTGCACCAGATTCATCCAGTACTCTCAAAACCTCAGCTGGCAAGTTACAACTCAATGCCGCCGCCGACCTGACACTACGCGCGGTTGATGGCAATGCCGAGCAGATCTCCGTCGCCTCTGGAAAACAGCTGAAACTTGAAGTTGCCACTGGTAAAAATGAAACCCACCACGACGACCTGTTGCAAAGGCGCTTTACCACCGTTTACCGACCACGCGGCACCCTGCTGCACAGCAGCGGTGACATCAGCCTGCAATCACAAGGCGATATGGCACTGCAAGCTGCCACCGTGCAAGCGCAAGAGGGTCTGCGCCTGGAGAGTAAAGGCCACATAGATGTCAGCGCAGCTATCGAAGAAACCAATACCAGAAGCTACCAACGCGAAAATAGCGACGTATCTTGGCGTGATGCTACTTACACCTCTGACACCCAGCAAAGAGCACATGCCAGTACATTGAGCGCCAACCACGTGGAGATCAAAGCAGCCAACGCCCTGGACATCAAGAGCAGCAACCTGGAAAGTGCAGGCCACCTGCAACTTGAGGCCAGAGATATTAATCTGGCTGGTCAAAGGCTTGAGGACGACGTTCAACGTTGGGCGACCTCTGACCGCCATGTATCCAAAGCCCCAGCCAATAAACACCAGCGACCATGGCGCTATTCCGGTACTAACGTGACGGCGGCAACCCTCGCCGCCCAGGGCGAGCGGATCACTATCCGCGGCAGTGAAGTGACCAGTAAGGGCGATGCACAGCTCCATAGCACCAAGGGCTCACTGACAGTGGCGGCAGGTTCTTCTGGTGAAAGCACAATTACCTCAGACCACAAGCTGTTAGGCCTCGCGTTGAGCCATGCCGTCAATCAACGGCCGCAACTCAGTAATATCAAATCTGGCGCTAACCTGGACCTCTCCAGCACTGACGATTTGAAGATTCTGGGGGCGCGTATCGAGGCGGCAAGGCACTTGAATGTAAAGGCCACTAAAGCCCTGGTAATCGATAGCGCACTTGAACGCAACGACTTTTCAAGCCTGAGCGCTCTGCACACATTTCATTTCGGTACCCGTGAAACCCAGCCCGCGCAAGATGGCAAGTCCGGTTCGCACCAATGGGAGTTCTATGGCGGCTATCGCGCACCTGTGACGATCAAAGAAATAGTTCAATATAAACAGCACCCCAGTGAACTTGCAGCAGCTTCGCTGAGCCTTCGCAGCGACACTCACCTACGGGCCCGGGGTGCCAAACTCAATGCCCGGGCGGGTGATCTCAGCCTACAAGGCAACAAGATTAGCCTGACCGCCGCTGAAGATACGCGCTCGTTTTCCAGTCGTTTAGATGAACTCGGCGAGGGCGTGGCGCTCAGCGTTGGCGTCGAGCGAGTTGGCTTCGCGTTGGAAGCACTGCAAAGCACCGAAACCTCAAAAAGCGAAAACAGCAAGGTGCAGCGCAGTGAACTGCTAGCTACAGGCAATGTGGCGATCAATAGCGACAATGATCTGATCAATGAAGCCAGTCGTGTCGACGCAGGCAAGCATCTCAAGATTCACGCTGGCCACATCGTAAATCGCGCGGTATCCAACGAACTTAAACTTGCGGCAGACAGCAACCATTGGCGTGGCAGCCTCGGTGCCAGCCTGGAATATCACGGCCTGACCAAACCCATCGTGGATACAGTGGAAGGCAAGCACGCTGACCGCTTTCAGCAAGATTCGATCGTCGATGCGTTCAGTCCACCAAGCGTTGGCATTGACGCGACCTGGCGCTCCAGAGATCGCCAGGAGAACTGGACAAAAGAATACGTACAGGTCGGTCAATTGTCCGGCGCATCGGTCGAGGTCAAGGCCGCTGTCATTGATGACCAAGGTACCACCTGGCAAGCGCGCACCGGCCTATTGGAGATCAATGCGAAGCAGCACAACATGCTGGCCGCGCACGATACCAGCTCGCACACCGTGCACAACCTAAGCGCCGCTATCGATACTCGCGTGGACACCACCACAGGTAAGGATGTCGGGATACGCCTCAACGGTAGGGGGGGCACGCTTGATACAGTTGAAAACACCAGCAAGGCGGTGGTGGGCAGCCTTCAAGGTCAAGGTATCAATATCAGGCTTAGCGGTGGGGGCGTTTATCAAGGCAGCCAAATCAATGCAGGCACGGGTGGGGTACATATTCTCAGCGGTGGTGCGTTGTCGGTGCTTCAAGCAAGCAGCCTGCGAAGCAAGGAATCAGGCTCGCTCAATGCTAAGGCTCGACTCAAAGTCAGCGCTAAACCGGGCGAAAAGGGTGCGGAATTCCGCGGTTACTTCGATAAGGCTGACAGCTCAAGTTCAAAGTCCGTGGCTAAGGTGGCATCGATCAAGGCAGACGGTGAAGTACTGCTGAACAGCGCTGGCGATCTACTGCTTGAAGGAACACGGATTGGTAGTGAGGCCGTCAAGGTTGGCGACATCAATCTGCACAGTGGCGGGAACTTGCAGATTAGCTCGGCCCGTAATACCCACAAGGCCCACAGCAACAGGCTAGATGGCGGTCTGGAAGTGTCCGCCAAACAAGGTGACACCACAGGTGGCGGTGTGGGTGGGCACCTGGGATATGGCAATGTCGACGAAGATGACATCGAGGCTGTGGATAGCCATCTACACAGCAACGGCCAGTTGACGCTCTCCAGTCGTGCTAACAACGAGCGAGCCCTACATCTACAGGGTGTGCAGGCATCAGCCGGGCTCATCCAGTTACAGGCATTGAATGGCGGCGCGCTGATTGAATCCTCGGCAAACCAGATAAAGCACAGCAACCTCGATATCACCGGTGGTGTCGGCGGTCTAAATCAGCAGGGCAAAACCGCTACCGAAGGCCTATGGCTGCGCGGCAAACTCGACCTGGACCTGCGCAATAACCAGACGTGGAACGCCAGCACATTAACAGCGCGAACCCTTGCTTTGAATAGCAAAGGCGATACCCGGCTGCAAGGTACCAGCCTTAAGGCCGATCATATCCAAGGCACGATCGGCGGCGACCTGCACGTTG
Organism: Pseudomonas sp. BT-42-2; assembly: GCF_025847435.2. Lineage (NCBI taxonomy): Bacteria > Pseudomonadati > Pseudomonadota > Gammaproteobacteria > Pseudomonadales > Pseudomonadaceae > Pseudomonas > Pseudomonas sp. BT-42-2. Next base: position 58,767 of record NZ_JAOYTM010000024.1, on the reverse strand, counting down.
AAAGCCGCAAGGATAACGTCGACACCTGGATTGCGGATGTCGATATCAAAGCTAGCCACGAAAAAAACCCGCAGGGCTGGGCCAATACAGTCAATTCGATTGCCGGACCGTGGGGCCAGGAAGCCAAGCAGCAGCTTAAATTCTTGACCAAGCACAAGCCCCAGAACTACTTGGCACCCGACATCTATGTATTGCGTGAGAAGCGTGACAATGTCGCCCATCAAGCAGGGCTTGAAGGTGCTGAGGGGATCGATCTGAAGGTCGGTGGCGCTGTCAATCTGGTGGGTGCTCGACTGGCGTCAGCTCATGGCGATGTCGTGCATGGCGCAGAAAAGGTGACCGCTGAAACCTTGACCGGCAATAACTACCGGGTGGACGGGGGCATCAAGTTTTCTACCTCATCAGTCGAGCAGGCACTGGCCCTGATGAAGCAATCCAAGGAAAAAAGTACTGCGGGCAATCCAAACGCGTTCAATCTGTACGGGCTCGCTCAGGGCAGTTACCTGAACCAGGATCAGGAATTGGTATCGAGCATTCAAGGACAAGCCAAGTGACTGTTGCCGCCAGTTTCTTCACGGCCATTCGCCGCGCCGTAGCTGATAGTCGATAACCTGACTACCAGCCAACCTTGCGCTGCCCTGTCCTCTCGGTTGGACCCAACCATTGCAGGGCACGCAAGATTGGCGTCAGGGCAGCATCGGTCTGTAGCTGAAAGTCGACCTTGGCGCGCCGTGCCGACAGGTCGGCATCCAGCTCCAGCTGATGCTGTCCTGGCTGATTCAATTGTCCGTGCAGATGCCAGCCGCTGCTGCAGTCCATCTGCATTGATCCACGCCCAAGGCCAAGCGACCACGGCTCAACCAGCGCCAGATCCTCAGTAGCTATTCTCCCCTCAGCCCTGCTGCAGCGTGCGCCCTCCCCCTGCATGCGCAAGGTACCTTGCCATTGCCCCGCCAATCGATAACCGGTCGCCATCCTGGCTTGGCCCGACAACGCTTGCAGTTCAGCCTGCCAACTCCATGGCCAACCCGACAATCGTGCTTGCCAGCCCTGCCCCTGAAACCCCAGGAGCAGCTGCGCTTGCAAGGGCCACCCAGTGATTTCCCAGCGCAATGGCCCCACCGGCCCCCATTGCACCGCCTGGCCGCGCCAGAGGCTGCCGCTGACCCCGCTGATCGCCAGCCCATGGGTGAGCCAACGGGCCGGCAGTTCGGCCAGCAGCGTGACGCTGAAAACCAGTAACAGCCATACCGCCCCACGCCACCTCACGGCTGCACCTGCACATCGAAACGTAGCCCTTGCTCCCCCTGCTCCAGCGCCCATTGCAGTGGCTGAGCGCCTTCCGCTTGCAGTGCCAGCAACCATTGCTGCAAGTATCTTTCATCGCTTACCTGACCGCGCAACTGCCAAACCCCTTCATTGGAGTCGATGTCCTGGAGGCTGATCTGCCGCGCCTGAGCTGACTGGCGCAGGCGCTCAAGCCCCATTGGCGGAGCATCGCGCAGGCTCGCCGCCGACTCGGCCAACGCCTGCCACTGGGCCAGTTCACGCCACTGCGCCAGACCTTCGCGCACCGCCAGCGACAGCACCAGCATTGCGATCAACGCCCATGCCAAAGGCATGCGGTAGTGCTGCAACAGCTCACGATTCATCACACCGCTCCCAGATCGAAGACCACGCGCCACTGCGCCGCTTGCCCGGCATCGTTCACCTCGACCTGGGCACCTGCCTGATTGGCCATGTCCTGCCAGGCAGGCGCAGTGCCCTCGCCATTTAAGTGCACATGCCAACGCTGCCCGTCGAAACGCACCGCTTGCAAACGCCAACCAGGATGCTGCTCCAACCACGCCTGCAATTGCCCTTGCAGCCCATCGAGCTTGCGCAGGCGCAACTGCCGTTCACTCGCAGCATCCCGCAAGCGTTTGAGCGCCACGCTCGCTTGACGCAACGAGGCCTGCTCGCCCGTTACTGCCAGTACCTGCTGGCGATAGAGCTGGGCCTGGCGCCATTGCTGGCTCAGCCACAAGCCCGCCCAGGCCGTGGCCAGAATCAGGCAAGCCGCCACCAAGCGCAGGTGCCCGCGCGGCAGGCTCAAGCGCGCACGGACGCGGCGCTGTTCGAACAGGCTGGGCAGGCTGTCCAGCGCTACCAATTGCGCCGGCCAACGCCCCTCGATGCAATCGATTCGCAGCGTTGCCCAGGGCACTGCTGGGGGATCGCCGAGCGCCCGCGGCCACGACAGCCAATGCTCGCGACCCTCACTGGCGACGCCTTTGTATAAATCCTCATGCTCATGCGGCCATCTCCAGCCAGCGCCGGGCGCCGCGACCGGTAACAGCTGCAGCTGTGCCCAGCAGCGCTCAATCGAAAGCCCCCAGTCGGCGCACTGTTTGCGCCAGCCATCGAGCTGTGCACGCTCCACCAGCGCCAGGCGCAACTGTCCAGGCAGGCGTTCGATACAGGCAAACAACAACTGATCGCTGGCTTGCAGCAGCCGGTCTTCCAGCAGCAACGGCCACTCGTCACGCTTGAGCCCCGGGGGGGCTGGCAGTTGGAAATGGCTGCACAGCTGGCCAGGAATGATCAGCGCCACCCGTGCATCGAGATCATTGGGCGGCTCGCCCTGCCCTTCTCGGCTCGGCACGCCGCGCTCGACCAATAGCCAGTCCCACGGCTGCTCGGCAGCCCCCGGTCGGAGCAACAGCCACGCCCGGCTCGGGCCACGACGACGCCACTTAAGTTTCATCCGGCCTCCGTTCATGACAGCCCATGTGGCAATGCGAAGGTGCAGACATAAAGTGCTCCATCACGCTGCAATTGCACGCGCACGCCACGACCGGGGTGCGCGGGTTGATCGGAGGGCCATGCCAGCCAGCGGCCGCCCTGGTGGTAAAGCACCTGCCAGGCACTGACCCGCTCCAACCGCTCGCGGACCACCCAATGCGGCTCACCTGCGGCGTACAGGTCCGCCGAGGTTTCCAGCAACAGGCGCTGCTCGCGCGGATCAAAGCGCAAGCGCTGGCGTTGCAGGCGCGAACCGCCCTCGGCTTGCGGCCACGCCGCGACAGCCACCCACAGCAGCTGGTTGTTCTGCGCCTGCCAATCGAGCCAGCGCGTGGCTAACGGCAAGCGCTGCTCGTAGAGCCGGCGCAACACCGGGCTGTCGAAACGCCGCTCCAGGGCCAGGCAAAACTCCAGAACGCCGGCGTTGGCGGCCGGTGATTCGAGCCGCTCGCGCACTTTCAGCCAGCCGTTGACCAAGGCCGCAAGCATGATGCCGAGCACTGCGGTCAAGGCCAGCGCGACCATCAGTTCGATCAAGGTCAGGCCTGCCTGTTGGCACTTCATGGGCGCTCCAGAAATACGCTGTACTGGCCCAGCGGCAAGCGCTGATCGCGGTCGGCGAACAGCAGCAGATCGCCTCGGCGCAGGTCGCGCACGCCGGTCCTGCGCAATTGCAGTTGCCAATGGCAGGCTTGACCACCTTGATTCAGCACACCGCTGTTGTGGTTGGCGACGGGCCAATACTGCTCGACGGCAAAGCGTGCTTGCAGCTCGCGCGCGCAAAGCAGGCCAAGACGGTGCTGTTGGACGCTGTCCTGTACCGCCAGCCGTTGGCGCAAAACCTGGCTGGCGATCACCGCCAGTACCGCGGCGATCGCCAGCGCCACAGTCACTTCCAACAAGGTAAAGCCATGCTGGCCACGTTTCATGGTGCCGACGCCCTGCGCAGTTGCCCGGTGCGATCCCACTGCCAGCGCTGACTGCCCTGCGGCCATTGCCACAGCACTGCACCGGGGCGTGCCCAGCCTTCGGGGGTGAAGATCAACTGCGGCGTGCGGCTGGCTGGCCAATCGGGGCGTAGGCCCGTGGGCCAGTCGCCCAGGCGCGCTGGCTCCAGCACCCAGCCCTCCTTCTCGCGCCGAACCAACTCCGGCCGCTGGCCATTCCAGCGCAGCCCACGCAGTTGCCCGGCATGCCGAGCCAGCGCGGCCTGCTCGCGAACTTGGCCGGCCAGTCGATCCAGCGCCTGCTCTGCGCTGCTGTTGCCACTGTCGAGCCAGGCCACACTCAGGCCCGTCATCAAGCCAGCGATGGCCAGCACCACCAGCAGCTCGATCAGGCTGAAGCCACGCTGGCTGCTCACCCTTCACAGCTCCCAGTTGCCCAGGTCGGCATCGAGCTCTTCGCCACCCGGCACGCCGTCGGCGCCTAGCGAGTAGACATCGACCCGACCATGTTCACCGGGCATGCGGTACTGGTATGGCGTACCCCACGGATCCTCTGGCAGACGGCGAATGTAGCCATCGCTGCGCCAGGCACGCGGCAGCGGCTCCTGGGTAGGTTTGTTCACCAGCGCGGCCAGACCTTGCTCGCTGCTGGGGAAGCGCAGGTTGTCGAGCCGATACATATCCAGCGCCTGCTCCAGGGTGGCGAGGTCGGCCAAGACTTTCTGGCGCATGGCCTTGTCCTGGTTGCCCAGCACACTGGGCGCGACCACGGCGATCAGCAGGCCGATGATGAAGATCACCACCATGATTTCCATCAGGGTGAAACCCCGTTGGCGGGTACGTCGATGTCGCATGTTGGTGCTCCTTGTCATAGTTGCAGGCCTTGGTTCAGTTGCATGATCGGCAGCAGCACGGCCAGCACGATGAACAGCACCACCGCGCCCATCACCAGGATCATCAGCGGCTCGAACAGCGCCATGGCGGTGTCCACCTGACGGGCGAAGCCGCGCTCCTGGTCATCGGCCACCCGTTCGAGCATGTCGGCCAACGTGCCGCTGGCCTCGCCACTGCCGACCATGTTCACCAGCAGCGGCGGAAATTGTTGGCTGGCATCCAGCGCCCGGTGCAGGCTGGTGCCGCCCTGGACTTGCTGGCGCACCTGCTCCATGGCCAGGCGAATGCGTCGGTTGCCCACCGTTTCAGTGGCCACCTGCAACGCTTCGAGCAAGGCCACGCCACTGCTGCTGAGGATCGCCAGGCTGCGCGCCAGACGGGCGCTTTCCAGCACCTGCAGCAGGCCGCCAATACGCGGCAGGCGCAGCAAGAGCTCGTCGCGGCGCAGGCACCAGTGCGGTTTGCGCAGCAACCAACTGCCGAGCAGTGCCGACAAGAGCGCCGCGCACAGTAGCCACGGCCCGGTACTGACCAGGCCCTGGCTGATGCCAATCAGCAATGAAGTGACCCAAGGCAAGCTCTGCCCGGAATGGGCGAACTGCTCAGTGAGCTTGGGCACCACGAACGTCATCAGGCCGACCACCACCGCCAGCGACACGCCCATCAACACGCTGGGGTAGATCAAGGCGGTGCGCGCCTTGTGTTGCTGGCGCTGCACTTGCTCAAGGTGATCGGCCAGACGCGTCAGCACCTGGGCCAGACGCCCCGAGCGCTCGCCCGCTTCGACCAATGCGCAATACAGGCCGGTGAATGGCGCGCCTTGCCGGGCGAGGCTGCGCGCCAGGCCCAAGCCCTCGGCCAGCGCGCCACGCACTGATACCAACACGGCCTGCAGGGCCGGTTGGCGCAGTTGCCGCTCAAGGGTGGCCAACGCATCGACCAGGGCAATACCGGCGCCGGTGAGGGTCGCCAATTGGCGCGTCAATTCGCACAACTGCGCGCGATTCAATCGCTGCCGACGCGGTTGCGCCGCGGCGCTGCCCTGGCGCTTGAGCTGCCGGGCGAACAGCCCCTGTTCACGCAACAACTGCCGCGCATGGCGCTCGCTGTCGGCCTGCAGCGTAGCGCTGTGGCCTTTGCCGGCCAGATCGACAGCCTGGTAACGATAGGTCGGCATAGGCTAGCCCTGCACCACGCGCAGCACTTCGGCAAGGCTGGTCTGGCCTCGGCGCAGGCAATCGCTGGCCATGCTCACCAGGCTCTGGCGGCGCTCGGCAAGATAGTCCTGCATGGCCAGTTCGCTGGCGCCGTCGTAGAGCAGCGCGACCAGGCCTGGGTCCAGTTCGATGAATTCATACAGGCCCAATCGCCCGTTGTAGCCACTGCCTTGGCAATCGTCGCAGCCGACCGCATGAAAGGTGCCGCCCAGCGCCCCCAACTCTGGCCATAACCTGCGTTCAGCCGCCTGCAACGGCTGCTCTACCGCGCAATGACACAGCCGCCGAACCAGGCGCTGGGCCAGCACGCCACGCAGGCACGAGGCGATCAAGAACGGCTCGATGCCCATGTCACGCAAGCGCGTCACCGCGCCCACAGCGCTGTTGGTGTGCAGGGTCGACAGCACCAGGTGACCGGTGAGGCTGGCCTGCACGGCGATCTGCGCGGTTTCCTGATCACGGATCTCGCCGAGCATGATCACGTCTGGGTCCTGGCGCAGAATAGCCCGCAGGCCGCTGGCGAAAGTCAGGCCGGCACGGGGGTTGATTGCGGTCTGGCCGATGCCGGCGATGGCGTATTCCACCGGGTCTTCAACGGTGAGGATATTGCGGCTGCCATCGTTGAGGCTGTTGAGACTGGCGTAGAGCGTGGTGGTCTTGCCCGAACCGGTGGGGCCAGTGCTCAAGACAATGCCGTTGGGCCTGGCCAAGCAGCTACGCAAGCCGTCCAACACCGAGCCAGGCATGCCTAGGTTATCCAGCGCCAAGAGGCTGGCCTGCTTGTCCAGCACCCGCATCACCACCCGCTCACCATGGATGCCGGGCAAGGTCGAAACCCGCACGTCCACTTCCCGGCCAGCGGCGCGCAAGGTGATCCGACCATCTTGCGGCTGACGCTTCTCGGCGATGTCCAGCCGCGCCATGACCTTGATCCGCGACACCAGCATCGCCGACAGCGCCCGCGGTGGGCGCAGCACTTCGCGCAGGTGGCCATCGACGCGCAGGCGCACCACCAGGCTCTGCTCGAAGGTCTCGATATGAATGTCGGAAGCGCGCAGGCGCAGAGCCTGGCCAAACAAGCCGTTGATCAGGCGAATCACGGGCGCTTCGTCGTCGCTTTCGAGCAAGTCCTCGATGCGCGGCATTTCGCTCATCAGGCTGTCCAGGTCGACCTGCTCGCCGATGCCTTCGATCAGCGCCGCGGTGCTGGCACTTCCCGCTTCGTAAAGTTGCCCCAGCCGGGCATCGAAGGCTGCTGTATCCAGGTACTCAAGAGCAGCCGGCTGACCATGGACACGCAGCAGTTCCTGCAACTGATCGCTGTCGGCGTCAGGCCGCAGCCACAGCTGCCAGCCCTGGGCAAGCGGCGCCATCGCCAGGCCAGTCTGGCGCGCCAGACGATAAGGCAGCATCACCAATCGCCCCCTTCCAGGCGCGCCCGGCTGGCTGGGAACACCTTGAGCAGCGGCGTGCCCTCGGCCAGCTCCGGCAGTTGCAGCGGCGTGGTCTGTTGCAGGGTGCGGTACTTGTCCTGGCTCAGGCCGGCCAGGCTCGGCCCATCACGCAGGATGCGCGGGCGAATGAACACCATCAGGTTCTGCTTGGTGTTCTTGCTCGCGTCGGAACGGAACAACCGACCCAACCCTGGGATGTCGCCCAAAAACGGCACGCGCTGATTGCTGGTGCTGAGTTCGTCGCTGATCAAGCCGCCGAGGATCACCAGGCCGTTGTCCTCGACCATGACCTTGGTCTTGATCTCGCGCTTGTTGGTGATGACATCGCTGGCGCTGGTGGTGTCGGCAATCGACGAGACTTCCTGGACGATATCCAGGCGCACGCTGTTGTCGATGTTCACCTGCGGCTTGATGCGCAGCTTGACCCCGACTTCCTTGCGCTCGATGGTCTGGTAGGGGTTGGCGTTGTTCTGGGTGACCGAGCCCGTGACGAAGGGTACTTCCTGACCGACCAGGATCGACGCCTCGGCGTTGTCCAGGGTCAGCAAGGTCGGCGTCGACAGCAGGTTGAATCCGCTCTTGCCCTTGAGTGCATTGATCAGCATGGCGAAGTTGAAGCCACCGCCGAAGTGGCCGATGCCTGCGGTGACGCCCGTGGTGGTCGACAGCAGATCGCCCAAGGCTTCGTTGTCGCCACTGGCGGCAGCCCCGGCGATGCTGGCGATGTTCACGCCGTTGCTGCCGAAGTTGACGATACCGGCACCGAACTTCTCGTCGGCGAATAACCATTGCACGCCCAGTTCTTGGGCCTGGCTGTCGGAAACCTCGGCGATGATCGCCTCGACCACCACTTGCGCGCGACGGATGTCGAGCTGCTCGACGATGTTGCGATAGGCCGCCAGTTCGCTGTCCGGGCCGACCATGACCACGGCATTGGTGCCTTCTTCGTACTCCAGGCGAATACCAGAATCGCTGGCCATCGCCACCGGGCGATCCTTGCCCTCGCCGTCGCCTTCGGCCGGCACGCTGCCTTCCTGGCTGAGGCCGCGCAGCACCTTGACCACTTCGCTGGCGTTGGCGTGACGCAGGTAGATCACTTGGGTATTGCTGTTGTGCAGAGTGTCGCTGGGGCGGTCGAGCTGGGCCAGCAAGGCTCGTACCCGCTCGCGGCTGTCGGCGCTGCCACGCACCAGCAACGCATTACTGCGCGGATCGGCCACCACCTGGGCACTGTCGCCGGCCTGCTCGCTGGCCAGCAAGCGGGTGACCAGCTGGGCGGTGTCGGCGGCGCTGGCATGCTGCAGCTTCATCACCTGCAGCGGTTCGTCGCTGACCTGATCGAGCTGGCGCAACAGGCTGTCGATGCGCTCAAGGTTGCTGCGCCAGTCGGTAACCACCAACAGGTTGGCCGCGGGATATGGAGTGATCACGCCCACACGCGGGTCGATCAGCGGCTTGAGGATACCCAGCATCTGTTCGCTGGCGGCATTGCGCACGTTGAACACGCGGGTAGCGACCCCGTCGCTGCCCTCGGCTTTCTTGCCACCGGCCTCGACCGGCACCGGTTCCAGGCGTGCGGCTTGGTCGGGGACGATCTTCACGCTGCCATTGGGCAAGTCGACAGCGGCATAGCCCTGGGCGCGCAACTGAGCGAGGAAGATATCGTAGATGGCATCGGCGTCATGCCGATCGACCGTACGCACAGTGACCTTGCCCTTGACCCGCGGATCGACGATGAAGGTGGTGCCGGTGATGCGCGAGACGCTGTCGATGAACTCGCCCAGGTCGGTGTCGACGAAGTTAACCTCATAGATCGGCGTACCACTGTCGTCGAATGTTTCCGGCTCTTCGGCCCAGGCCAATGACAGGCTCAGGCTGAGCACCCCGGCCACGCAGTATCTTGCAAACATCGCTCATCCTTGCCGCTTGAAGCCGGTCACGGCAGGCCGTGGCGGCCAGGGCAGGCGCTCGCGCCGCCCCTGGTTGTTGAAAATCAGGCCATCGGCGTCGATGTCCTGCAGGACGATGCCGGGTGCCAGGCGTTGGCCACGCACCAGGCTGCGGGTCTGTTGGCCATAGCGCAGCACCACCACGGTCGCCGATAGCGGCTTGGCCTTAAGACCGCCGAGGTACTGCAACGGCAGCCGCGTCAGGGGAATCAGGCCGTCGTCGGCAGGCGCCTGCCACTGGCCGACCAGCAACCCGGGCAAGGGCAGCTCAGCGAGCGCAGGCGCGCGGGCAGGCTGCGGCGAGCGGCTGAGCTGCAGCACGCATTGGCCAGCCAGCCAACCGACCAGGGTCAGCAGTGCTACGCCGAGTAACCGACTGGGTGTGCTCAAGAGAGCAACTGCCGTGGATGCCAACCCGGATGGCCCTGCACGTAGCGCACCTGCGGCAGTTGCAGCGCTGCCAGTTGCCAATTGCCCGACTGGCGCGCCAGCCAGGCTTCAACCCGCTGCCACAGTGGCTCACCGGCCTGCGGGCCGAATTGCAAACCAAAGGTGCGGCACAGCCCCTGCACCGGTTCGAGGCCGGCGATGCGTTTGCCTTGCGGGCTATAGCTGACCTGCCAGGCCTGGCTTTGCCAGCGCGGTAAGTCCTGGCTGTTGTCCAGCAGCAGCGGATCGCCGAACAGCTGCTCGGCAGCGTTCTCCAGTACTTGCTCGACCTGTCGGGCAGGCGCCTCGACCACTGGCGCGGGGTAGCCGCCCGTTAGGCTGATCAGGTGTTCGCGAGTGATCGAATCACCCGCGGCCAAAGGGTAGTCGTAACGCAGTCCCGGCAGCAGCACTGGCATGTTGCTGTCGTCAGCCAGGGCCTGGTGCAGCAGACGGTCCCAGCTACCGCCACGGGTATCGCGCCGCCACAGTGGTTGTGGAGCGTGGGCCAAAGGTTGGTCGAGCCAGGCAGCGTGGCCAGCACGTTGTTGGCGCAGCACACTGCGCAGTTGGCTGGCGCGGGCCTGAGCGGCCGGCGTCAGGTGATGTTCGAACGCGGCAAAGTAGCGCGCCTCGAAATGCCACTGGCCGGCCACATGCTGACAGCGCAGGCGGAACGCACCGCTGCCACGGCAGCCGGCGAACAGCACTGGAACCCGACGACCGCTCGCTTGGCTTACCTCGACCGGCGCTGGCCACAAGTCCTGGCCGCGCGCGCACAGCAGCACGTCGACTTCATTGAGGCGTTCGGCCAACCACAGCCCTGGCCCGGTGCCGACATCGGCCAGCGCCACCACCAGGTCAGCCTCGCGGCGCGCCTGCTGGAAGATTGGCTGCAGCGATTGGTACCACTGTTTGAGCGAAGCTTTCTGATCCTGGGCGTAGGGGTCGGTGACACCCACCACGGCAATTCTCGCACCGCCCCGTTCGAAGATCCGCAGGGGCTCGATGCCAAGCGACGTGGCTTGATCGCTGGCCAGTCCAGCCCCCAGGGTAATAGAGGAAGACTGGCGATAAAGTCCGGCGCAGCGTTGCGGCCAAAGCACCCTTTCATCGCTGCTGACGCGCACCTCACTGGCGAGCAGTTGGCTGCCTTGCACGCCGCTCTCGCCTTGAGTCAGGTAGGCCAGGCCGCTGCCATTCCAGCCCTGACCGTTTTCCAAGGTCAGGCAATTACTGGCTCCGGTTTCGCTACGCAGTTGCTCAAGCAACGCGGCCAGCACCGCATAACCACCCAATTGCGCATTGCCTGCCTGACTGGCATCGAGCAAGGGCGCAAGCTCGGGGTAGGCGGCGGTGGCACTGCTGCCAGTCATCCACGGCGCCCGCCCCAGATGGCTCACCGGCCCTAGTCGAGTAGCGGGCACCACGGGCATACCAGGCTGGCGGGCATCGAGGGTGTCGGCGACATAGAGTAGATCGACCGCCGCACTGCCACTACGCTGGCCGGGGAGCGCAGAGCAGGCGCCGAGCAGCGGCGCCAGTGCACCGACACCCATCCAGCTGAGTACTTCGCGTCTGCCCACACTACTAGCCATCAGGCCCGCATCCTTTCCGAGTTCACTTTGGGACCCGGATATTGCGGCGCTCACATGACAGTTTAATGGCAGATATCCGACAGCAATCGCGGATTGTTCTTTCAAGACGTGCTGCTAAGAACTGCTAGTTTTAAGCGGACCTTAATATTTCTGCCAAGGAATCATCACACTTGCGCACTAAAGTCGCGGTTTCTTTCAACTCAGCCACTATAAGGACACCCTGATGAGTCGAGACACCGGCGACAACCTAGACCGCAACCTAAGCGGCAACCTGCCAATGGCCAGCGTCATGGACGCCTACCTGAGCCGTCGCACCGTGATGCGCGGCAGCCTTGGCGCCGCGATCGCGATGATCGCCGGGACCGGCCTGACCGGCTGCTTCGACGGCGGTGGCGGTTCGGATGACGACGATTCGGCTCCAACCAATCCAGAAACGCCGAAACTCAAGCTGGGCTTCAACTCCATCGCAGGCTCGCGGACCGACGCCTGCGTGGTCGCCGCCGGCTACAGCGCCTACGTCCTGGCACCGTGGGGCACGCCACTGAACAGCAATGGCAACCCGTGGAAATCCGACGGTAGCAACACTGCGGCAGACCAGGCCAACGCCATGGGCATGCACCATGACGGCATGCACTTCTTCCCAATCAACGGCAGCTCCGATGACGGCTTGCTGGCGATCAACTTCGAGTACATCGACGCCCAAGCCTTGCATCCGGCCGGGCCCACCACCGATGGCAGCGGCAAGCGCCCGGTCGAAGAAGCGCGCAAGGAAATCAACGCCCACGGCGCCGGCGTGGTTCGCCTGAGCAAGGTCAACGGCCGCTGGCAGGTGGTCGACAATGACCCGCTCAATCGTCGCTTCACCACCGTTTCGCTGATGGACATCGCCGGCCCCCTGCGCGGCACCGACCACGTCAAGACCAAGTTCTCCCCAGCCGGCACCCAGTGCCGCGGCACCAACAACAACTGCGGCAATGGCTACACGCCGTGGGGCACCTACCTGACCTGCGAGGAAAACTGGCCGGGCATCTTCGTCAACAAAGGCACCCGTCCAGCCGACCAGTCGCGTATCGGCGTGGGTACTTCCAGCGGCCAGTACAAGTGGGAAACCTGCGCAGGTGACCCAAGCGAGGTGGACGACGAGTTCGCCCGCTTCGACGTAACCCCAACCGGCGCCAGCGCCACCGACGACTTCCGCAACGAAGCCAGCACCTACGGCTACATCGTCGAGATCGATCCGTACAACGCCAGCACCCTGGCGGTCAAACGCACCGCCCTCGGTCGCTTCCGCCACGAGGGCTGCTGCCCGGGCCTGCCGGTGGCGGGCAAGCCGCTGGTCTGGTACACCGGCGACGATTCCAACAACGAGTACCTGTACAAGTTCGTCTCCGATGCCGTGTGGGACCCAGCAGACGCCACTCCAGCCGACCGCCTGGCCACCGGCGCCAAGTACATGGACCAAGGCAAGCTGTATGTCGCCCGCTTCAATGCCGACGGTAGCGGTGACTGGCTGCTGCTCGACGTCGCCACCGCTACCACCGCTGGCAGCACCCTCGGTGCGTTGTACGGCGACCTGCCGGGAATCATCTTGCACACCCGTGGCGCCGCCGATGCCGTCGGTGCCACGCCGATGGACCGCCCCGAGTGGACTGCCGTCAACCCACTCAACGGCGACGTCTACCTGACCCTGACCAACAACAGCTCGCGCACCCCGGAAAAAGTCGATGCGGCCAACCCACGTGGGCCGAACCGCCATGGCCACATCATTCGTTGGCACGACAGCGATGATCACACCAGCTTCAACTGGGACATCTTCGTGTTCGGCGCCAACGCCGCCGGCACTGCCGACATCAACCGCTCTGGCCTGACCGAACTGAACCAGTTCGCCAGCCCCGACGGCATGAGCTTCGATAGCCGTGGGGTGTTGTGGTTCGAGACCGACAACGGTGAGTCGACCTTGACCAGCTACACCAACGACCAACTGCTGGCGGTGATTCCGACGGATCTGGTCGATGCTGCCGGCAAGCAGATTCCGGTCAACGCGCAGAACCAGGTGGACCTGCGGCGCTTCTTCGTCGGCCCAAATGGCTGCGAGGTCACCGGGATAGCCTTTGCCCCGGACAACAAGTCGATGTTCGTCAACATCCAGCACCCGGAAAACTGGCCGTTCAACGATGTGGCAACCGATGCCGCGCCGGCCGGAACTACCGTGCGTCCACGGGCTTCGACGGTGGTGATTCAGCGTAATGATGGCGGCGAGATCGGCACCGCCTGATGGATGTTCGGGGGCCGCTCTGCGGCCCTCGACTACTTGCTATCACCACGGCAAAGGCTCACGGCTGCGCACTCGCACCTGCTGCGCCGGTACCCGTGCGTGCCACTGCACCACGCCCAACGCCTCCACCTGAAACTGACTGCGCAACTTCAGCCCCTCCTCCTCGAACGACAGCTGCAACAGGTAATGCCCACTGTTGAGCAGCAACCCCTCGCTCAAGCGCTCGAACGTTTCGTCATCCACTGCCCCCAATGCCTGGCGCAACGCCGCCGCATCCACATACCCCGCCGCAGGACGCCCCGTGACGATGCGGCTAAGCAACGAGCGCGAATAACGCCCCTCATACAACGCCTCCAGCAGGGGCAAATGTTCCAGGCCAAGAGCGTTGGCATTGAGCCGCCAGCCGCTGGTCTGCGCCAGTGCACAGAGCATCGGGTAACGACCCTGGCGCTGCGCATCGGGGGCCAGCAATAAATTCAGCTCGCTGCTGTCGACCATCGGCTGATTAGCCGCCAGGCGCGCGGGTTGCTGACGTAGATACTGGGGACTCTCCGCACCCTGCAGGCGTGCGTCACTGTCCGCATCGATCCAGTCAGCCAGCGCGTGCACCAGGCGCTCGGCGGCCAGGTCATCGCCCAGCAGCAGACGCAACTGACGCTCAGCCCGCTCGCCATCCTCGCCCAGCAGCGCATTGACGTTGAAGCAGGTGTGCTGATCACGCACGCGCAGTTGCGCCTTGCCTGCCCCGAAGTCATAGTCCAGCGGCTGGCCGCGCAAGGCTTGCCAGAACAACGGGCTGGCCCGCCAGGCAGGATCGCGCAGCGCCTGTTCGGCATAGGCCAACCCGGCCTGCTCCATGGCCCGCGCTTGCACCCGCTGCTGTAACAGGCGCACTTCATCCACCTGCCGACGTCCGCCCTCCACCAGCCAGGTCAGGCCCGCAGCGATCATCGCCAGCGCGACCATCACCATCAACAACGCAGCACCTTGCTGGCGTTTGCCACCCATCCTCGCCCTCCTTTTTCCAACCGGCAAAGAGGCCAGTCAACACCGCGCTTGTTTCAGGCAGATGGCAATGCCTGACAGTAATCACCACGTCATCTAGGCCAGGCAGGATTGCTGCTCTTTTGATGACCTTACAGGAGTGGTCTGACATGGGTGGTATCGGAATCTGGCAATTGGTGATCGTGCTGTTGATTGTCTTCCTGCTATTTGGCACCAAGCGTCTGAAAGGCCTGGGCAGCGATGTTGGCGAGGCGATCCAGGGTTTTCGCAAGTCCATGGGCGGGGACAGTGAAGCCAGCCCAAGCAACCCACAGGTGCAACAACAAGCTCCCCTGAACGGCCAGACCGTGCAGCAAGCGCAAGCGGATCGTCAGGCCTGATGTTCGAGATCGGCTTTACCGAAATGATCCTGGTCGGGGTCGTCGCCCTGCTGGTGCTCGGCCCCGAGCGCCTGCCGGTGGCGGCGCGCGCTGTTGGCCGCGGGTTAGGCCAAGCACGGCGAGCGATGCATGCGCTGCGCACCCAGGTGGAGCGGGAAATCGACCTACCGCCGTTGGACGCCGCGCCGCTGCAGCGGCTGGAACAGGAGATTCGCCAGGGCATCCGCCTGGAGGGAGAACCGGCCAATGACGCCGCGGCGCCAGTGCCTGCCAAGGAGAACGTCTCATGAGCATTGCCATGCAGCAGCAAGGGCGCATGCCGTTGACCGAACACCTGAGGGATCTGCGCAAGCGACTGATGCGCTCGTTGTTAGTGATCGCGCTGCTGTTCGGCGCGTTGTTCCCGTTCGCCCAGACCCTCTACACGCTGATCTCCGAACCGTTGCGCCGTTATCTGCCGGAAGGCACCAGCATGATCGCCACCAGCGTCACCTCGCCGTTCTTGACCCCGTTCAAGTTGACCGCGATGTGCGCGCTGTTCCTGGCCATGCCGTTGTTGTTGCACCAGGCTTGGGGATTCATTGCCCCGGGGCTGTACCGCCGCGAACGGCGCATAGCCCTGCCGCTGCTGGTATCGAGCATCGTGCTGTTCTATGGCGGGATGGCCTTTGCGTTCTTCCTGGTGTTTCCGATGATGTTCGGCTTCTTCGCCAGCGTTACCCCCGATGGGGTGGCGATGATGACCGATATCGGCCTTTACCTGGACTTCATCATGGCGCTGTTCCTGGCTTTCGGCCTGGCGTTCGAGATCCCGGTGGCGACGTTCATCGTGGTCTGGGCCGGGCTGACCGATGTAGCCACGCTGCGCCGCAGTCGGCCCTATGTGATCGTCGGCTGCTTCGTGGTGGGGATGATTCTGACACCGCCTGATGTGTTTTCTCAGACGATGCTGGCGGTGCCGATGTGGGTGTTGTTCGAGCTGGGGCTTGTGGCGTGCACACTGGTGCATAGACCACGTAGTGATGGTTGAAGCACTGGGCAAGCCGGTATTCCTGGTTTGCGACGGGCATACCGGCTGTTGCTAACCCGCTTCAAACACTTCAAGCGTGTGATGAAAATAGACCAAGCGCCGTAAGCTAGATCTGACTTCGTTGCCGGGTCGCTATTTCCATATTTATCTACCGCACCCAGGCAACCAATCTGAACGTCCCAAACATCGATTGAGGACGTCGTATGAAAAAGCTTACTGATCATGCCCCCCAACAACTATCACCAACGCCTCGGTTTGGAGCAGGCCTTGGCGATTCTGCGGAGAGTCACGGCCACGAGTCCATCGCTCAGGTACTGAACCTTTCGGGTTTCAATGCCGTTGAAGTCAAACAAATCTATTTCGGCAACTGGCTGCGCGACCATTCACAGTTGATAGATCCCAAAATTGTTCGCCCGCAAGACGCTCGCAGAAACTTCCCAACGAAAATCTCCAGAGAGGTGCTTACTGAGTTTGTCGACCTGCTGGCACTGATAGAATTCAACCGCCTGCAAATGACCGACGAGGAGCGCGTAGCCTATACCGTTACGCCAGAGATACTTGGCGTCTATCGCCCTTCAGAACACATCGACAACCCCACCAACCTCGACGAATGCGCAATTGATCCGCAGACGATCGATGAGGACTTCGAACCCTTGGTACGGCCCGGTGACAGGCTGACCACCGTCCATTACGCACGCTCTATGACAATGCATATAGAGGAAGCCGAACGCTACATGCGCAGAAAGCTGCGCGCGGCGATGCGAGCAGGCAAGACACCGACAGGCATGCGCTACTTTGGTGAAGCCTTGCACGTGCTTGAAGATTTCTTTGCTCACTCCAACTTCGTAGAGCTCAGCCTGCGCAAGGTCGGTTACACCGATGTATTGGCCTGGACGACCGAGAAACCATGCAAACATCGCTGGCCGGTCGTGACCGGGCTGTTCAGCGGATCGGACATCCTCGCCAGCGTCGCCGAGCCCTTGGCCAAAATTCTGTTTCCAGCACCCGGTCATGTATTCAAACCCAATGTTCCCGGAGAGCGAAGTGATGGCGAACAAGCGTTGCTGATTCTTCTCAAAGAAGATCCTGAGTGGAGAGCGATACTTGTAAAGGCACTCGAGGTGCGGGATGAGCTAGCCAAAAGTTCTACGTTCCAGACACTTGAGTATCTGGACTGGTTAGTCAGCACCCCATTTCGAACGCTGCGAAATCTGACCAATAGCCTCATGCAAACGGTGGTGGAGTGGGCAGGTGATCAAATCGACGACCTGCAGACCTACCTGGGCGACGACCCCAATACTCATGCACATGTGAGTGCTACCCACTCACAGCTCGCCAAAGATCATGATACGCACCCCTTCCACTTAATAGCCCAATTGCTGGCCCGGTATGCAGTCGATAAGGTAGGGCAATCGATGTACAAGTACTGGCAGGGTGATCAGGAACAAGACCCAGTAGAAATCGCCAGTAGTTTTTTCTGGCATCCAAATGATCTCGATTGGCAGGATGAAATCGTGAATCTCTGGGCTAGCAGAAACCCGGAGAAGATTGCGGAAGGTACCGAACTAAGCCTATACATCAAGCGCTATGAGCAATACCGAGCAGCCGCTCGGAAGCGCTTGAAGGAACTGGAGACACGCGAACCTCTGGATCTGATCGGCGCGGGAGAGAATCTGAGCGGCTCGGGGTTTCAGTGACGCAATAGGTGGGCATTCGCTCACCCTTGCCTCACTGAGTTGATCAGTATGTCTGTCAGATATCCGCTAGACGCCAGACCTCATAGGCTGGCGTCTCATACGGATGACTCGCTTTGAGGGCAGCGACGACCTGAGCAATCAGCTCATCCGCCACTACCAGCTCGACCTTCCACTCCTCCACCACTTCGACCTGCCCGGTTTGCCCGAGGTACGGCTGGCTGCCGTCCAACGGGCGAAACTGGCCTTGGCCGAGGGTCTGCCAGGCGCAGTGGTCATAGTCGCCGATGCGTCCGCCACCTGCGGCGAACACAGCGGCCTTGACCACTTCGACATGGCTGGCCGGGACGAAGAAGGCGAGCTTGTACACCTTAGTTCACCCACACCCGCGCATTGCGGAACATGCGCATCCAAGCGGCGTCTTCCTGCCACTCGTCCGGGCGCCAGGAGTTCTGCACAGCACGGAACACACGCTCCGGGTGCGGCATCATGATGGTCACCCGGCCGTCGCGGCTGGTGAGACCGGTGATACCCCGTGGCGAGCCGTTGGGGTTGGCCGGGTAGCTCTCGGTAACCTTGCCGTGGTTGTCGACGAAGCGCAGCGCCACGCAACCGGACAAGTCAGCTTCAAGCAGTGCTTCCTGGCTGGCGAACTCGGCATGACCTTCACCGTGGGCGATGGCGATCGGCATATGCGAACCGGCCATACCCTGGAGGAAGATCGAGTTGGACTTCTGCACCTCGACCATGGCCACGCGCGCCTCGAACTGCTCCGAGCGGTTACGCACGAAGTGCGGCCAGTACTCGGTGCCAGGGATCAGCTCGTGCAGGTTGGACATCATCTGGCAACCGTTGCACACGCCCAGGGTGAAGCTGTCGGTACGCTCGAAGAACGCTTGGAAAGCATCGCGGGCGCGGCTGTTGAACAGCGCCGACTTGGCCCAGCCTTCACCAGCACCGAGCACGTCGCCGTAGGAGAAGCCACCGCAGGCCACCAGGCCTTTGAAGGTTTCCAGGTCGACCCGACCGGCGAGGATGTCGCTCATGTGCACGTCGATGGCATTGAAGCCCGCACGGTCGAACGCCGCCGCCATTTCCACCTGGCCGTTGACGCCCTGCTCACGCAAGATCGCCACTTGTGGGCGCACGCCCTTCTTGATGTAAGGCGCAGCGATGTCCTGGTTGACATCAAAGCCGAGCTTGACGCTCAGACCTGGATTGTCTTCTTCGAGCAGGACGTCGAATTCCTGGTCCGCGCAGTCAGCGTTGTCGCGCAGGCGCTGGATCTGGTAGCTGGTTTCTGCCCACTGGCGTTGCAGCAGGCGACGGTCGCCCTTGAACAGCTCTTCGCCGGCCAGCTTGATCAGCACTTCGCCGTTGTTGATCGGCTGGCCGATCACTGCGACGCAATCTTCACCCAGGCCAGCCGCGCTGAACTGGGCCAGTACATCTGGGGTGGCATCCTGACGTACCTGGATCACCGCACCCAATTCTTCGTTGAAGAGGATAGCCGCGACTTTCTCGCGCTTGCTGGTCAGGGTGTCCAGCTCCAGGTCCAGACCGCAGTGGCCAGCGAAGGCCATTTCCAGCACAGTGGTCAGCAGGCCGCCGTCGGAGCGGTCATGGTAAGCCAGCAGATGGCCGTCGGCGTTCAGGCCCTGGATCACGGCGAAGAACGCCTTGAGGTCTTCGGCGTCGTCCACGTCCGGTGCCTGGGCGCCGAGTTTGCCGTGGGTCTGGGCGAGAATCGAAGCGCCCATGCGGTTTTTGCCGCGGCCCAGGTCGATCAGAATCAGGTCGGTCTCGCCCTTGTCCATGCGCAGTTGCGGGGTCAGGGTCTTGCGGATGTCGACCACTGGCGCGAAGCCGCTGACGATCAGCGACATTGGCGAGGTAACGCTCTTCTCGGCGCCCTCTTCGCTCCATTTGGTCTTCATCGACATGGAGTCCTTGCCGACCGGAATGGTCAGGCCCAACTCCGGGCACAGCTCCATGCCGACAGCCTTGACGGTGTCGTACAGGCGGGCGTCTTCACCCGGGTGACCGGCGGCGGACATCCAGTTGGCCGACAGTTTGATGTCGGACAGCTTTTCGATGCGCGAGGCGGCCAGGTTGGTCAGGGTCTCGCCGATCGCCATACGGCCGGACGCCGGGGCGTCGAGCAGTGCCAGCGGAGTGCGCTCGCCCATGGCCATGGCTTCACCGGTGTAGACGTCGAAGCTGGTGGCGGTGACGGCGCAGTCGGCCACCGGCACCTGCCACGGGCCAACCATCTGGTCACGGGCAACCAAGCCGGTGATGGTGCGGTCGCCGATGGTGATCAGGAAGCTCTTGCTGGCCACTGCCGGGTGACGCAGGACGCGCTCGACCGAATCTTTCAGTTCCAGCACGCTTGGGTCGAAGTCATCGCCCAGCTCCGCTTCGCGGGTGACCGAGCGGTGCATGCGTGGCGGCTTGCCCAGCAGCACATCGAGCGGCATGTCCACCGGGGTGTTGCCGAAGTGGCTGTCGGTCACGGTCAGGTGCGGCTCTTCGGTCGCCTCGCCGACGACAGCGAACGGGCAACGCTCACGCTCACAGATCGCCTTGAAGCGCTCGAAGTCGCCAGCGCTGACGGCCAGCACATAACGCTCTTGGGATTCGTTGCTCCAGATTTCGTGCGGGGCCATGCCCGGCTCGTCGTTGGGCACGTTGCGCAGCTCGAAGCGGCCACCACGACCACCGTCGTTGACCAGCTCGGGGAAGGCGTTGGAAATACCGCCGGCGCCGACGTCATGAATGAAGGCGATCGGGTTGTGCTCGCCCAGCTGCCAGCAGCGGTCGATGACCTCTTGGCAGCGGCGTTCCATTTCCGGGTTCTCGCGCTGTACCGAGGCAAAATCCAGGTCAGCCGAGCTGGCGCCGGTAGCAACCGACGACGCCGCGCCGCCGCCCAGGCCGATCAGCATGGCCGGGCCGCCGAGCACGATCAGCTTGGCGCCGACGGTGATCTCGCCTTTCTGCACGTGGTCTTCACGGATGTTGCCCAGGCCGCCGGCAAGCATGATTGGCTTGTGGTAGCCGCGGACTTCTTCGCCGTGCGGGGTGTTGATCGACTGCTCGAAGGTCCGGAAGTAACCGGTCAGCGCCGGACGGCCGAACTCGTTGTTGAAGGCAGCGCCGCCCAACGGGCCTTCGACCATGATATCGAGGGCGTTGACGATGCGCTCAGGCTTGCCATAAGCCTTCTCCCAAGGCTGTTCGAAGCCTGGGATGCGCAGGTTGGACACGGTGAAACCGGTCAGGCCAGCCTTGGGCTTGGCACCGCGACCGGTCGCGCCTTCGTCACGAATTTCGCCACCGGAACCGGTGGAAGCGCCGGAGAACGGCGAGATGGCGGTCGGGTGGTTGTGCGTCTCGACCTTCATCAGGATGTGCACCGGCTCCTGCACCGCGCCGTACTGGCGGGTCTCAGGGTTCGGGTAGAAGCGACCGGCCACGGAACCGACGATCACCGAGGCGTTGTCCTTGTATGCGGACAACACGCCTTCGCTGTGCATCTGGTAGGTGTTCTTGATCATGCCGAACAGGCTCTTGTCCTGCGCCTGGCCGTCGATGTCCCAGCTGGCGTTGAAGATCTTGTGCCGGCAGTGCTCGGAGTTGGCCTGGGCGAACATCATCAGTTCGATGTCGTTCGGGTTGCGCTTGAGACCCTGGAAGGCAGCGACCAGGTAGTCGATCTCGTCTTCGGCCAGGGCCAGGCCCAGGTCGAGGTTGGCTTGCGCCAGGGCGTCGCGCCCGCCAGCGAGGATGTCTACCGAGGTCATCGGCTTGGGCTGGGCGTGGCTGAACAGATCGCCCGCCTCTTCCAGACGGCCCAGCACGCGCTGGGTCATGCGGTCGTGCAGCTCGGCGGCGACCACTGCGGCATCGGCGTCAGACAGGTTGCCTGCCACGTAGTAGGCGATTCCGCGCTCCAGGCGCTGGATGTGCTGCAGGCCGCAGTTGTGGGCGATGTCGCTGGCCTTGGAAGACCATGGCGAAATCGTGCCCAGACGCGGTACCACCAGGAACAGGCGGCCACTTGGCTCCTGCACCGGGACGCTCGGACCGTACTTGAGCAGACGGGCCAGCACCTGCTGCTGGTCAGCGGTCAACTCACCGTCGACTTCGGCGAAGTGGGCGAATTCGGCATACAAGCCGGTAACAGCGGGGACTTTCTGGCTCAGTTGCTCGAGTAGCTTACCGTGGCGAAAGGCAGAAAGGGCAGGAGCGCCGCGCAGGATCAACATCGTCGGGACAGCCTCAGGAAGGGGTGTGCTTAGAGGCCGTGCATTCTAGCGTAATTTCACGCGTTTCGGCACCCGCTCTAAGCCAATGCTGCCGGGCGGCCGAACCGGACTTCGGGGTCAGAAAAACCACCTCTTGATCGAACGTGCACGCGGCCCCTGTGGGAGCGGGTTTGGCTGAGAATGGGTCAATGCATTGGCCGCCGCCTACGCCGGTGAACCCGCCCCCATGGGCTCCGCGAGCCGAGATCAGGCTGAAACCGCTAGCAGACCAGCCAGCTATTGTCGAGATATGGCGCGGGCTGCCCTTTGCGTATACTGCAACCTATGTTCGCCCACACTGCTTTGCGCCAGCGTTGCGCCAAATGGCTCTTCGCAACCGGACTCTTCCTGATGCTCGGTGCCTGCGTTGAAAAACCCAGCACCCTCGAACGCGTCAAGGAGGACGGCGTGCTGCGCGTGATAACCCGCAACAGCCCGGCCACCTACTTCCAGGACCGCAACGGCGAAACCGGCTTCGAATACGAACTGGTCAAGCGCTTTGCCGATGACCTGGGGGTCAAGCTTGAGATCGAGACCGCCGACAATCTCGACCAGTTGTTCGATCAACTGGGCAAACCCTCAGGCCCGGTGCTGGCCGCCGCTGGCCTGGTCAGCAGTGAAAAACGCAACACCCAGGCGAAGTTCTCCCACCCCTACCTGGAAGTCACCCCACAGGTCATCTACCGCAATGGCCGCTCGCGCCCGACTCAAGCCAAGGGCCTGGTCGGCAAAAAGATCATGGTGCTCAAGGGCAGCAGCCATGCCGAACAGCTGGCGGCGCTGAAAAAGCAGTTTCCCACGCTGGAATATGAAGAGTCCGACGCGGTCGAGGTGGTCGACCTGCTGCGTATGGTCGATGAGGGTCAGATCGACCTGACCCTGGTGGACTCCAACGAGCTGGCGATGAACCAGGTCTATTTCCCCAACGTGCGCGTGGCCTTCGACCTGGGCGACAGCCGCGATCAGCGTTGGGCAGTGGCTGCCGGTGAAGACAACAGCCTGCTCAACGAGGTCAACGAGTTTCTCGACAAGGCCGAGAAGAACGGCACCCTGCAACGCCTGAAAGACCGCTATTACGGCCATGTCGACGTTCTCGGCTATGTCGGCGCCTATACCTTCGCCCAGCATTTGCAGCAACGCCTGCCCAAGTATGAGAAACACTTCAAGGCCTCGGCCAAGGTCGAAGAGGTCGACTGGCGCCTGCTCGCGGCGATTGGCTACCAGGAGTCGATGTGGCAGCCGGAAGTCACCTCCAAGACTGGCGTACGCGGCCTGATGATGCTGACCCAGCGCACCGCCCAGGCGATGGGCGTGTCCAACCGCCTGGACCCCAAGCAGAGCATTACCGGTGGCGCCAAGTACTTCATGCTGGTCAAGGAACAGCTCGACGACAGCATCAAGGAGCCGGACCGCACCTGGTTCGCCCTGGCCGCCTACAACGTCGGCAGCGGCCACCTGGAAGATGCGCGCACCCTGGCCAAGCGCGAAAAGCTCAACCCGAACAAGTGGCTGGACGTGAAGAAGATGCTTCCGCGCCTGTCGCAGAAACAGTGGTACAGCAAGACCAAATATGGCTATGCCCGCGGTGGCGAGCCGGTGCACTTCGTGGCCAACATTCGCCGTTACTACGACATCCTGACCTGGGTGACCCAGCCGCAGCTTGAAGGCCAGGTAGCCGAGGGCAGCTTGCATGTGCCTGGGGTCAACAAGGACAAGCCGGCGGAACAGTCACCGCCGATGTGAGGCGCAGCGGTTGTGTGGCCGCTACCCCGCGATAGGGCCGGCACAACCTCGATCACCGTAGCCTCTTACACCTTCGCCCGGCGCGCCTTGAAGAACTCGCTCAAGATCTGCCCGCACTCCTCGGCCAGCACCCCACCCTCGAACATCACCCGATGATTGAGAAAGCCCTGGGTAAAGAACTGCCCCTGGCTCTGCACGATTCCCGCCTTGGGTTCCAGCGCGCCATACACCACCCGCATCACCCGCGAATGGACGATTAGGCCCGCACACATGCTGCACGGCTCCAGGGTCACGTACAGCGTGCTGCCAGGCAGTCGATAGTTGCTGGCCGCCGTGGCTGCCGCGCGAATCGCGACCATCTCGGCATGGGCACTGGGGTCGCTATCGATAATCGGCCGATTGAAGCCGCTGCCGATGACCTGGCCGTGTTGCACCAGCACTGCGCCCACCGGCACCTCACCCCACGCCGCGCCCTCGGCAGCCAGTTGCAGGGCCAGACGCATGAATTCCTGATCACGGCTGCGATCGATGATCTGCGGGCGCATCAGACCACCGCAATCGCGGCCATCAGGCCGGTTTCCATGTGGTCGATGACATGGCAGTGGAACATCCAGGTGCCCGGGTTATCGGCCACCAATGCGATCTGCGCACGTTCGTTCTTGCCCAGCAGGTAAGTGTCGGTGAACCACGGCTCGGTGATCTTGTGGCGATTGGAGCCGATCACCTTGAAAGTCATGCCATGCAGGTGAATCGGGTGCTGGTACTGGGTCATGTTCTTCAGTTCGAAGATGTAGCTCTTGCCCTTCTGCAACGTGGCAATCGGCCGCTCGGCGCAGGTCTTGTCGGTAATGTCCCAGGCCTGGCCGTTGATCTGCCACAGGCTCGGCGGCTTGCCGTTCTCGGTGCCGACCGACACCTTGCCAGCCCACTCGAAATTGAAGTTGAGCTTCTCGGCATTTTCCAGGTCCGGCTCGGCAATAGGGTTGGCCGGCAAGGCGGGCGGCCATTCACCCGGCGCCTCGGCACTCGCCACTGAACGCAGGGTGCCCAGGCGAACGAAACCATCACGCAAGGAGATTTCTTCACCCGCCTCAGGAATACGGATGGCCAGGCAGATGCGCATGCCCGGACCCAGCCAATAGTCTTTCTTCAGCGGCCGCGGGGTGATCGGGTTGCCGTCCAGCGCATAGATCATCGCCTCGCAGTTGCCGCGCAGGTTGATCCGGTAGGTCCAGGTGTTATCCAGGTTCAGCAGGCGTACCCGAACCACTTGGCCGGCAGGCAGCTCAGTGACTGACCCGGCCTGGCCATTGATGGTGATCAACCGCCCCGCCGTGCCGTTGCGCGCTGCCTCACGCGGTACGCTAAAGGGCATCCAGCCGCCCTGCTCGTCCACGTGCCAGGTCTTCAGGCTCAAGGTCCGCTCGTGAACAAATCCGGTGGGCTCGCGCTCCTCGACGATCAACGGCCCGACCAGGCCGCGACCAAGCTCTTCGGAGCTGGCGACGTGCGGGTGGTACCAATAGCTGCCAGCATCCGGCACGCGGAACTTGTAGTCGAAGAACTCGCCCGGCTTGACCGGCAGTTGCGACACATAGGGCACACCGTCCATTTCCAGCGGCAGGCGGATGCCATGCCAGTGAATGGTGGTTTCCACCGGCAGGTGGTTGATGAACCGTACCCGAAGCCAGGTGCCCTGGCGTACACGCAATTCGGTACCCGGCACCGACGGACCGAACGCCCAGGCCTCGCTCTTGAAGCCAGGTACCAGCTCGACCTCGAGCGGCGCGGCGATCAGCTCGTAGTCATGTCCGGCATTCTCGTCCTCGACCTTGCCCAGCCAATAGCGCGCTGCGCCTCCAGCGCCCAGGCCAACCACGACCAGGCCGGTCAGGCCCTTGAGCATTTGTCGACGGGTAAAGGACATCGGTGCAGGTACCTCTTATGCGCAATCAGTCTGCCAGCAGTGGCCGGCGATGAAGGGCGAATACGATACACCTGCAAGTGAGAAAGATTAAGTGAAGTGTTGTCGCGGCAGGTCAATCGCCGTCACGGATCAAGCACAGGGACGAAACTCAGAACAACACAAACAACAAGGGCGCCTCGCGGCGCCCCTGTGGCTCAACTCACTCCCACTCGATGGTGGCAGGCGGCTTGCTCGATACGTCGTAGGTCACGCGCGAGATGCCTTCGATCTCGTTGATGATGCGGCCGCTGACGGTCTCCAGCAGCTCGTACGGCAGGTGCGCCCAACGAGCGGTCATGAAGTCCACGGTCTCGACCGCACGCAGGGCAACCACCCAGGCGTAGCGACGGCCATCACCCACCACACCCACCGACTTGACCGGCTGGAACACCACGAAGGCCTGGCTGGTCTTGTGGTACCAGTCAGCCTTGCGCAGCTCTTCGATGAAGATGTGGTCAGCGCGACGCAGCAGGTCGGCGTATTCCTTCTTCACTTCACCGAGGATACGCACGCCCAGGCCTGGGCCAGGGAACGGGTGACGGTAGACCATGTCGTACGGCAGGCCCAGCTCGAGGCCGATCTTGCGTACTTCGTCCTTGAACAGTTCGCGCAGCGGCTCGACCAGCTTGAGGTTCATCTCCTCCGGCAGGCCACCGACGTTATGGTGCGACTTGATCACGTGAGCCTTGCCGCTCTTGGCGCCTGCCGACTCGATCACGTCCGGGTAGATGGTGCCCTGGGCGAGGAACTGGATGTTCTCCAGCTTGCTGGCTTCGGCATCGAACACGTCGATGAAGGTGCGGCCAATGATCTTGCGCTTCTTCTCTGGATCCGCCTCGCCAGCCAGGTTACCCAGGAACTGCGCTTCAGCGTTGGCGCGGATTACCTTGACGCCCATGTTCTCGGCGAACATGGCCATCACCTGCTCGCCTTCGTGCAGGCGCAGCAGGCCGTTGTCGACGAATACGCAGGTCAGCTGGTCGCCGATGGCGCGGTGCAGCAGCGCGGCAACCACCGAGGAGTCGACGCCGCCGGACAGGCCGAGCAAGACGTTGGCCGAACCCACCTGCTCACGCACCTGGGCAATGGCGTCTTCAACGATGTTAGAGGCCGTCCACAGCGCTTCACAGCCGCAGATGTCGAGGATGAAGCGCGACAGGATGCGCCCGCCCTGCTTGGTGTGGGTCACTTCGGGGTGGAACTGCACGCCGTAGTAGCCACGCGCATCGTCGAACATGCCGGCGATCGGGCAGCTTGGCGTGCTGGCCAGCACGTGGAAGTTCTCTGGCATCTTGGTGACTTTGTCACCGTGGCTCATCCACACGTCCAGGCCGAATACGCCGTCATCGTCGATGTGGTCTTCGATGCCGTCGAGCAGGCGGCTCTTGCCGACTACGTCAACCCGGGCATAGCCGAATTCGCGCAGCTCGGAACCTTCGACCTTGCCGCCCATTTGCTCGGCCATGGTCTGCATGCCGTAGCAAATGCCCAGCACCGGTACGTTGAGATCGAAGACCGCTTGCGGGGCACGTGGGCTGTTGGCTTCGTGGACAGACTCTGGGCCGCCAGCGAGGATGATGCCGCGCGGGTTGAATTCGCGGATCGCTTCATCGTCCATGTCGAACGGGTGCAGTTCGCAGTAGACACCGATCTCGCGCACGCGGCGGGCGATCAGCTGGGTGTACTGGGAACCGAAATCGAGGATCAGGATGCGGTGAGCGTGAATGTCGAGGGCCATGACTCAATCTCGTCAGTGGAAATCGGAAACGACACGGGGCTGTCGTAACAGCCCCGCTTGCTAGTGATGCTGGAAGCCTCAACCTACGCGGTAGTTTGGCGCTTCCTTGGTGATCTGCACGTCATGCACGTGGGACTCGGCCATGCCGGCTCCAGTGATGCGTACGAACTCAGGCTTGGTGCGCATCTCTTCGATGGTCGCGCTGCCGGTGTAGCCCATGGACGAACGCAGGCCGCCCATCAGCTGGTGGATGATCGCAGCCAGCGCGCCCTTGTACGGCACACGGCCTTCGATACCTTCCGGCACCAGCTTCTCGGCACCGGCCGAGGAGTCCTGGAAGTAACGGTCCGAGGAGCCCTGCGCCTGCGCCATGGCACCCAGCGAACCCATGCCACGGTAAGCCTTGTACGAGCGGCCCTGGAACAGCTCGACTTCGCCCGGCGCTTCTTCGGTACCGGCGAACATCGAACCCATCATCACGCACGAGGCGCCAGCGACGATGGCCTTGGACAGGTCACCGGAGAAGCGGATACCGCCGTCGGCGATCAGTGGCACACCCGTGCCTTCAAGCGCAGCAGCGACGTTGGCGATGGCGCTGATTTGCGGCACGCCGACGCCAGCAACGATACGGGTGGTGCAGATCGAGCCTGGGCCGATACCGACCTTGACCGCGTCAGCGCCGGCTTCTGCCAGGGCCTTGGCCGCAGCGCCGGTGGCGATGTTGCCACCGATGACCTGGACTTGCGGGTAGGTCTCCTTGACCCAGCGAACGCGATCGATCACACCTTTGGAGTGACCGTGAGCGGTATCCACCACCACCACGTCGACGCCAGCAGCCACCAGGGCGGCTACGCGCTCGCCGGTATCCTTGCCGGTACCGACGGCAGCGCCGACGCGCAGGCGACCTTGGTCGTCCTTGCTCGCCAGCGGGTAGGCCTTGGCCTTCTCGATGTCCTTGACGGTCATCATGCCCTTGAGGCTGAACTTGTCGTCGACGATCAGCACTTTCTCGAGGCGATGCTTGTGCAGCAGCTCGCGCACTTCGTTCTTGTCGGCGCCTTCGCGGACAGTGACCAGACGCTCTTTAGGCGTCATCACATCACGCACCTTGGCGTCCAGACGGGTCTCGAAGCGCACGTCACGGGAAGTGACGATACCGACCAGGTCGCCGTTCTCCAGCACCGGAACACCGGAGATGTTGTTCAGGCGAGTCAGGTCGAACAGGTCACGCACAGTGGCGTCGGCGTCGATGGTGATCGGGTCCTTGACCACGCCAGCCTCGAACTTCTTGACCTTGCGTACTTCGCCGGCCTGTTGCTCGATGGTCATGTTCTTGTGGATGATGCCGATGCCGCCTTCCTGGGCCATGGCGATGGCCAGGCGCGCTTCGGTGACGGTGTCCATGGCAGCGGAGACCAGCGGAATATTCAGTTCGATGCCACGGGTCAAACGGGTCTTGAGACTGACTTCATTAGGCAGTACCTCAGAATAACCAGGTACAAGGAGGATATCGTCGAAGGTCAGGGCTTCTTGGCTGATACGCAGCATCGCGGGGGCTCCCGGGCGGGAAAAATGGAAGCGCGCCATTATACTCATGCACGGCGCGCCACTCAATGCAAAATAAGGGCCTTCGGTCAGGGTTATGGCAGTTTTACCTGCACAACCGCCACCTTCTGGTCGAGCCAGTCGGCGAAGGCGTCGAGGAAGGCCGGGGTAAAACCGGCCTGGCCCCAGTTGTTGAAGATGAATCCCAGGTTGGAAAAGGCACATGGCTGGAGGAACAGGAAGCCATTGATGTCATCTTCGAAACCGCACAGCGGGCAGGTGAAGTTGTCGCTCACCGCCGGCATCCACTCCTCCAGGCTCTCGAACAACGGCTCGCCGACTTCACGTCGGCACTCCGGGCAACCGGCCTCCTCGAGAAAGCCTTCGAGGGGGGTATAGATGCAGCGCTTGAGCATCACTTCCAGGCCATTGACCGGCTGATCGAAGGGCAGCTTTTCTGGGTGCAGGGCGATCTTTCGGGCACCTGCGGCCAGGGCATAGCCCATGCGGTTGCCGGTGCGACCGCAGGTGCTCAGTTGCTCTTCGACGATTTTCTCGCGTACCAGCCAGCGCAGGATCGCTCGGGCGCGGGCTTCATGCACCGGCACAGTGGACAGTTTGGGAACGATGATGCTCTGGGTGTTCATGAACAAGGCGGGCCTGGGGACTTCGGTAATGCTGCAATTCTACCGCCTGCTCAGCCGCTCAGGTAGCGACCAATCAACGCCAGGCCGCTGGCCAGCACCAGCCAGGTGACCAGACGCACGAAAGCATCACGCGATAATTTCAGGGTTAGCCGCCGCCCGAGCCACAGCCCGATGAACATCACCGGCAACAAACAGGCGGCGAGCAACAACAAGCGGCTATCGGCGTACACCCCGGCGATCAGGAACAACGACAGGCGTACCACCGTGCTGCAACTGATCAACGCACTCTGCGTCGCCCGCGCCTGCTCCTTGGATTCAAGCCGTGCATTGAGGTAGATCGCATACAGAAAACCGCCACTGCCAAACAGCGCCCCGAACAGCCCGCCGACAGTGCCCATGGGCGCCGCCCAAAGGCCGCGCAGACGCGCTGGGCGCACCTTCACCGCCAGGCTGTAGACGGCATAGAGACTGATGAACAGGCCCATCAATAACAGCAGAAAGTCCGACTTGAGCTGCAACAAGAAGATCACGCCCAAGGTGCAACCCAGCGCCATGAACGGCAACAGCCGCAGCAGTTCATCCCGAGCCACTGCCTTGCGTGCCGGCAGCCAGTTGCCGAACGCAGCGACGAAATCCAGCAGCACCAACAACGGGATGATCTTCGCCAGCGGCATGAAGTGAATCAACACCGGCCCGGCGACCAACGCCGTACCGAAGCCGGCGATGCCAAAGACGATGTAGGCGACGCCGACACCCAGCAGGATCGGCAACCAGTCGAGGGTAGAGAAAGGCAGTTGGGCAAGCATGTGCAGATTTCCAGAAAGGACAGGCAAAGGTTAGCCAGCCACGAGCCATGCCGACTAATATGGCTTTCTCCATTCACTCATCTCGAAAAAGCATGACTTCCATTCGCCAGTTGCGCTACTTCGTGGAAATCGCCGAGTGCGGCAGCTTTAGCGCTGCCGCCGAACGACTCTTCATCGCCCAGTCGGCATTGAGCCGACAGATCAAGGAGCTGGAGCAGCAGCTCGCTACGCCGTTGTTCGAGCGCACGGCGCGCCTGCCCCGGCTGACGGCGGCCGGGCAGGTGTTTCTCGACCGTGCGCGGCAACTGTTGGCCGACCTGAACAAGGCCGAACGCCTGGCCCAGGAAATTGGCCAAGGGCTGCGCGGCAGCCTGCGGCTCAATCATTCCAGTACGGTGCCGTTGACGGGTCGATTACTGCAGCGCCTGGGTGGATACCTGGAAGACAACCCAAACGTTTCGCTGGAGATTGCCCAGCAGTCCTCTGAAGCGCAGCTGGAGGATATTGCCCAGGGGCGCCTGGAAATCGGCCTGCTGCGGTTACCGGTGCTGCGCCAGCACGAGGGGGTTGAGATTCACCCCTTGTTCAGCGAGCCGCTGCTGCTTGCGGTCGCGGCCAATCACCCATTGGCTGAGGCAAGCTGCGTGCAACTTGGGCAATTGCGCGATCAGCGGTTCATTTCCATCCCGCATCGCCAGCGGGGCGGATTGAGCTATCTGTCGGCCTCACTGTGCATGCAGGCGGGATTCTTTCCGCAGGCGGCGCAGGTGGTTTCGCGCAAGACCACCCAGCTGCAGTTGATCCAGGCAGGGTTTGGCGTGGCGTTATTGCCTGAGTGCATGCGCGATCTTGCGCCGCCCTCGGTAGCCTTTGTGCCATTGCAGGAGGCGTGTAGCAGCACGGTAGCGCTGGCATGTCGGCGGCAGCCTGGTGATCTGGCGGGGAAGTTTTTACAAGCGATGCGTGGATGAATTTTTCACGACTCGGTTTTGGGGCTGCCTTGCAGCCCCAGGCTTCTGGGCTCAAGCCCATTCACCCGTCAGTACGGTGCATCTGGACGACTTGTCCTTTATCATGCCCGGCATGATCAAAGACCCTTTCGAACGACTCGGCCTGGACCGCGAGGTCCTCACCGTCAGCCAACTGAACGGCCGCGCCCGCGTGCTGCTCGAAGATGTGTTCCGCAACGTCTGGGTAGAAGGCGAGATTTCCAACCTGGCCCGCCCGGCATCCGGCCACATCTATTTCACCCTCAAGGACAGCGGCGCCCAGGTGCGCTGCGCCTTGTTCCGGCAAAACGCCGCCCGCGTGCGCCAGGCACTGCGCGATGGCCTGGCGGTGCGGGTGCGTGGCAAGGTGTCGCTGTTCGAAGGGCGTGGCGACTACCAACTGATTCTCGACACCGTCGAACCGGCCGGTGATGGCGCGCTGCGCCTGGCGTTCGAGGCGTTGAAAGAAAAGCTCGGCGGCGAAGGCTTGTTCAGCGCCGATGGCAAAAAGCCCCTGCCCGCCCATCCGCAGCGCATCGGCATCATTACCTCGCCGACCGGCGCGGTGATCCGCGACATCATCAGCGTATTCCGCCGCCGCGCACCGCAGGTCGAGCTGAACCTGATCCCCACCGCAGTACAGGGCCGCGAGGCGATCAACCAGATCGTCCGCGCCCTGCGCCTGGCCGACAGCCGGGGTTTCGATGCGCTGATCCTGGCCCGTGGTGGCGGCTCGCTGGAAGACCTCTGGTGCTTCAACGAAGAAGCCGTAGCGCGCGCCATAGCCGCCTGCGTCACGCCCATCGTCAGCGCCGTAGGGCATGAGACCGACGTGTCGATCAGCGATTTCGTCGCTGACGTGCGCGCCCCTACGCCCTCGGCCGCCGCCGAGCTGTTGGCCCCAGACAACAGCGGCCTGCAATTGCGTCTGGATGGCCTGCAACGCCGCCTGCTGCTACGTATGCAGAACCGCCTGGGCCACGACCGCCTACGCGTCGAAGGCCTGGCCCGGCGCCTGCGCCACCCAGGCGAACGCCTACGCCAACAGGCCCAGCGCCTGGACGACCTGGACATGCGCCTGCGCCGCGCCTTCATGCTCACCATGAAGCAGCGCCACGAGCGCCTGGGGCGGCTCGACATGCGCCTGTCGGCCCAGCATCCGGGACGTGCCCTGAAGCTGCTCAGCCAGCGCTTGGACAGCCTCGCCGAGCGCCTGCCACGGGCCATGCGTGAAGTGCTCAAGGATCGCCGCCAGCGCTTCCAGGCCCAGTTGCAGACCCTGCAAGTGGTCAGCCCCCTGGCGACCCTGGCGCGCGGCTACAGCATCCTGCTCGATGACCGCGGCCACGCCATCCGCAGCGCCGCCCAGACCCGCAACGGCCAACGCCTGACTGCCCGCCTGAACGAGGGCGAACTGCAGGTGCGAGTCGAAGACAACCACCAGACTCCGGTCACCCTCTCGCTACTGGACTGACACATGCCGCGCCTGTTCGCTCCCCTGCTTGCCCTCTCCCTGGCGCTCCTTACTAGCGTTGCCCAGGCCAGCTACATCACCCGCACGCTGAACAAGCCAGTACCGGGCGGCGTCGCCGTGGTCAACCTGGGGCCTGGCGCCAGTGCGCCGCAGGCTCGTTTCGACGGCAAGCCGGTACTGGTGGTCAAGGAGCAAGATGCCTGGCTGGCGATCGTCGGCATCCCGCTGACGCAAAAGCCCGGCACGGCCACCCTGAGCCAAGGCACACGCAGCCTGCCCTTCACGGTCGGCAGCAAGAAATACCCCGAGCAGCACATCACCCTCAAGAACAAACGCCAGGTCAACCCGAACCCGGCCGACCTCAAGCGCATCGACCGCGAGCTGGCCGAGCAGATCAAGGCCTACCGCAGCTTCAGCCCTAACCTGCCGAGCAACCTGATCCTCGACAAGCCGGTTAGCGGGCCGCTGTCGAGCAAGTTCGGTGTGCGTCGGTTCTTCAACGGCGAAGAACGCAATCCGCATGCAGGCCTGGACTTTGCCGTCCCTGCAGGCACCCCGATCAAGACCCCGGCCAATGGCAAGGTGATTCTGGTGGGTGACTACTTCTTCAATGGCCGGACCGTATTCGTCGACCATGGCCAGGGCTTCATCAGCATGTTCTGCCACATGTCGAAGATCGACGTGCAGCCCGGGCAGCAGCTGCGCCGCGGTGAAGTGGTTGGCCGAGTGGGCTCCACTGGCCGGGCCACCGGGCCGCACATGCACTGGAACGTCAGCCTGAATGATGCGCGGGTGGATCCGGCGATCTTCATTGGCGCATTCCAGCCCTAGACCCCGTTGCCCTTTGCGCGGATAAAAACGCTGCTCGACCGAGCCTGGGCAGGACGAGCAGCAGGCCGAGCAGCGGCTTGCGCCATCCAATTACACCGCGCAACCAGCACCGACCGTAACCAGAAATATCGCGACAAAATCTCGCCAATCCGCTTTTTTTAAGCATTCCTCTCAATTTTTCTCGAAGGCTTGCCATCCTTCACCTCTGTGGTTAGGGTTGAAGGCATGAAAACCTCTACCACCCTCATTCTGCTCCGCCAACACCGCAGCCTCTGCCTGGTCAGTGCCCGACTACCAGGGTGAATCGCGTCGCCTCGCCTTTTCATCTCGTTATCGTTCGGCAGGCCCGATCTCGGCCGCACACTAAAGGAATACTTCCATGACCATGCTCAAAGACCCTTCGAAGAAATACCGCGCCTTCCCGACCATCGATCTGCCCGACCGCACCTGGCCGTCCAAGGCCATCACCGAGGCGCCAATCTGGTGCAGCTCGGACCTGCGTGATGGCAACCAGTCGCTGATCGAGCCGATGGACGCGGAGAAGAAGCTGCGGTTCTGGAAGACCCTGGTGCAAGTGGGCGTGAAGGAGATCGAGGCATCGTTCCCTTCGGCCTCGCAGACCGATTTCGACTTCGTGCGCACCCTGATCGAAGGCGGCCACATCCCTGACGACACCACCATCCAGGTGCTGACCCAGGCCCGTGAAGACTTGATCGCGCGGACCTTCGAGTCCCTGCGCGGCGCCAAGAAGGCCATCGTTCACCTGTACAACGCCACCAGCCCGTCGTTCCGCCGCATCGTCTTCAACCAAGACAAGCAAGGCGTGAAGGACATCGCGGTGAACGCGGCCAAGCTGTTCGTCAAATACGCCGCGCAGCAGCCGGAAACCCACTGGACCTTCCAGTACTCGCCAGAGACCTTCAGCGCCACTGAGCTGGAGTTCGCCAAGGAAGTCTGCGACGCGGTCATCGAGGTGTGGAACCCGACCCCTGAGCACAAGATCATCCTCAACCTGCCAGCCACCGTGGAAGTAGCCACGCCGAACGTCTACGCCGACCAGATCGAATGGTTCTGCCGCAACATCAATCGCCGTGACAGCGTGATTATCAGCCTGCACTGCCACAACGACCGTGGCACCGGCATCGCGGCGACCGAGCTGGGCCTGATGGCCGGTGCCGACCGCGCCGAAGGCTGCCTGTTCGGCAATGGCGAACGGACCGGCAACGTCGACCTGGTGACCTTGGCCCTGAACCTGTACACCCAGGGCATCGACTCCAAACTGGACTTCTCCGATATCGACGGCGTGCGCAAGGTGGTTGAAGAATGCAACCAGCTGCCGGTGCATCCACGTCATCCGTATGTCGGCGACCTGGTCCACACCGCGTTCTCCGGATCGCACCAGGATGCCATCCGCAAAGGCTTCGCCAAGCAGCAGGAAGGCGAACTGTGGGAAGTGCCGTACCTGCCGATCGACCCGGCCGACATCGGCCGCAGCTACGAGGCGGTGATCCGCGTCAACAGCCAGTCGGGCAAAGGCGGCATCACCTACCTGCTCGAGCAGGAGTACGGCATCAGCCTGCCGCGCCGCATGCAGATCGAATTCAGCCAGGTGGTTCAGGGCGAGACCGACCGCCTCGGCCTGGAAATGACTGCCCAGCAAATCCACGGCTTGCTGCACAAAGAGTACCTGCAAGCCAACTCGCCTTACGCGCTGGTCAGCCATCGCCTGCAGGAAGAGAACGGTCATAGTGCTGTGGAAGTGGAAGTCGCCGGTGAAGGCGAAACCACCTTGCACTGGCGCGGCAAGGGCAACGGCGCCCTGGAGGCATTGGTCGCCGGCCTGCCGATTGCAGTGGAGATCATGGACTACAACGAGCACGCCATCGGTGCCGGGACCAACGCCAAGGCGGCGGCCTACATCGAACTGCGCGTGGCCGGTGGCCGTCCGGTGCATGGTGTGGGGATCGATGAGAACATCACCACTGCCAGCTTCAAGGCACTGTTCAGCGCGCTGAACCGTTCGCTGAGCCAACAGGAAGCAAAAGCCGCCTAATCAG
The DNA here is from genome assembly GCF_025847435.2 of Pseudomonas sp. BT-42-2. Lineage (NCBI taxonomy): Bacteria > Pseudomonadati > Pseudomonadota > Gammaproteobacteria > Pseudomonadales > Pseudomonadaceae > Pseudomonas > Pseudomonas sp. BT-42-2. The sequence goes on along the minus strand of NZ_JAOYTM010000024.1, from coordinate 23,005 downwards.
CCTGCTCTAGCGAAAAAGCCCGTATCCCTGGATACGGGCTTTTTTATTACATGCGCTTTAATAAATAAACCCATGCACTGACATGGATCAACACTCTGTTTATTGAACCTCTTTAGTGCATTTTAATTAGCCAAAACATGTCGCGATAAATCTTTCGAAATATGCAGCAAACAACATACAATAATGGCCGTGTGCCACCAAACAACAACAGCATTGCACACATGTGAACCTGAAACTGCCCTACCCACATGAGGCCTGAAGCAATGCTGAATAATGCGCCGCTTCGTCTGAAGCTGTTGTTGATCGTACTATTCCCTCTCCTGGGCTTCCTGATGCTTTGCGGCCTGAATATCGCCGAGAACTACAAGACCCTGCGCGACATGCAAGCTACCGTCGCAGCCAGCAGCACCGTCGAGCGCCTGAGCCAGTTGATAACTACCTTGCAGCGCGAGCGTGGCGCCAGCGGCGTATTCATCGGAAGCCAAGGCAAGAGCATGGGCGATCGCCTTGGCCCCTTGCGCGGCGATAGCGACAGCGCCATCGCCGCCCTGCGTGAATTGCCAGCAACCGGCAACGATCACAATACCTTCCTCGAAGCGATTGCCCGCTTGAAAGAAACCCGCGGGCAAATCGATAGTTTGGCCATCGACAGTAATGAGTCCGGCGCCCGCTATACCGGCATGATCCAACAGTTGATCGGTTATACCCAACTTCTGGAAAGTCGCGTCAGCGATACCGCTGTGGTCCATGCCTTGGGCGCACTCAATCAATTCATCGAACTCAAAGAACGCGCCGGGCGCGAACGGGCATTGCTGGGGATTGTGTTTAGCCAGGACCGCTTCAATGAAACCCTGTTCTCACGATTCAGCCGCAACCTGGGTGAACTCAGCGCCTATACCGATGGCTACCGGCGTAAAGCGACTGCCACAGGCCTGAGCCAATTCGAAGAGCGCCAGCGCACCACAGCAGCGCTGGAAGTGGCTCGGATCCAGAAGCTGGCCTTTGAAACACCCTTGGGCCAGCCACTGGGGGTCAAGCCAGAAACCTGGTTCGAGACTTCGACCCAACGTATCGACCAACTGAGCGAAGTCGAACGTGCCCTGGCGGCCAACGTCGGTCAACTGGCCGAACAAGCACGCCACACTGCCGCCCGCGCCTTGTGGCTGACCCTCGGCGGTATCCTCATCGCCCTGGTGGCCGTGGCCCTGTTGTCGTGGCTGATCATCCGCAGCATCGGCAGCGCCGTGCGCGATATCAATGCCACCCTGGAGAGCCTCGCCCAGCGCGACCTGAGCGCCCGGGCCAAGTACCGCAGCAAGGACGAGTTCGGCCAGATCGCCAGTAACCTCAACCGCATGGCCAACCAGATCACCGAAATCGTTCAGGAAATCGGTAATGCCACCGCTCAGGTTGCCACCGCCGCAGAACAGTCGTCCGCCGTCACCCTGCAAACCAGCCGCAGCGTCGAGCAGCAGCGCCAGAGCACTGAGTCGGTGGCCACTGCGATCAACGAAATGAGCGCCACGGTGCGCGACGTCGCCCACAGCACCAATGACGCCGCGAACCTGTCGCAGCAGATCCACACCAGTACCGAACAAGGCCGCGCAGAGATCGAAACGACCATCGCACTGATCCGCGAATTGTCGAACCAGGCGCAGCAGACAGCGACGATCATCGATGAGCTCAAGGATGAAAGCGACGCCATCACCTCGGTGCTGGATGTGATTCGCGGGATTGCCGAACAGACCAACCTGCTCGCGCTCAACGCCGCCATCGAAGCGGCGCGTGCTGGCGATCATGGGCGTGGCTTTGCCGTAGTCGCTACTGAAGTGCGCACCTTGGCGCAACGCACCCAGGAATCGACCGGCAACATTCAGCAGATGATCAGCAACCTGCAGGCAGGCTCGGACCGCGCAAATGCCTCGATGCTGGAAACCCTGGGCAAAGCCCAATCAGGCGCCGAGCGAATTGGTCGAGCGGGCGAGCTGCTTGGGGAAATTGCCGAAGGCGTGGCCAGCATCAATGACCGTAACATCCAGATCGCTTCGGCGGCCGAGGAGCAGAGCGCGGTATCCGAAGACATCAGCCGCAACGTCAACGAGATCAACGACCTGGTCATCCAGGTCAGCGCAGGGGCGCAGCAGACGGCGGTGACCAGCCAGGAACTGGCGCGCCTGGCGGAGTTTCAGCAGCAGTTGGTGGGGCGGTTCAAAGTGGCGTGAGCCTGACTGCTTGAGGCGAGCAGTACCGGCCTCAATCGCGGGGCAAGCCCGCTCCCACGAACAGTTGGGTGAAAGGGTATCTTGCGTGGGAGCGGGCTTGCCCCGCGATGAGGCGGCACAGCCAACACAAAACCTGCAGACAAAAAAAGGGGCGCCGACCAAGCGCCCCATAAGCCGTGTAGCACACAACGAATTCGTTTCAGTCGAGCAACGCAATCGCCTCAGCGCTGCACTCGGTGATCCGCGCCCAATCGCCGTTCTTGATCCAGCTGCTGTCGAGCATCCAGGTACCACCCACGCACATCACATTGGCCAGGGCCATGTAATTGCGCACGTTGGCGGTATTCACGCCACCGGTGGGGCAGAAGCGAATATCGCCAAACGGCCCGCCAAAGGCCTTGATCGCCGCGACACCGCCGCTGATCTCCGCCGGGAACAGCTTGAAGCGCCGGTAACCGAGGGCGTAGCCCATCATGATCTCCGACGGCGTACTGATCCCAGGCAACAGTGGGATATCGCTCTCGACACCGGCCTGGAGAATGTCCGGGGTGATGCCGGGCGTGACGACGAACTGGGCACCGGCCGCCTCGACCGCAGCGAACATGCTGCGATCCAGCACAGTGCCTGCACCAATGCACAGCTCAGGACGCTGCTCGCGCAGAACTTGAATGGCCTTCAGGCCATGCGCCGAGCGCAGGGTCACTTCCAGCGTGCGAATGCCGCCAGCGGCCAGGGCATCGGCCAGCGGCAGGATGTCTTGCTCACGGGCGATGGTGATCACCGGCAAGATGCGCGCCTGCTCACAGATTTCGTCGATCCGTGCGGTTTTCTCGGCCATCGAGAGCAAAGGCTGTGGGCGTTCAAGGGTGGTCATGACAGTGGATCCTTGGCTCATGGGCACCAGTAGATGTCCAGGGGGTCGTGAAGAAAGGCGCGAATCGGCATTTCGGTAGTGTCATCGGCGGCCAGCGCGGCGCGCAGGGTAGCGAGCTTGCCTTCGCCTTGCACCGCCAGCGCGATGAAGCCAGCGCTGGCCAACAGCGCGCGGGTCATCGACAGGCGCTGGTGCGGCACGCTCGGGGCGAGCATGGGCAGAATCCGCCGCTCGCCGATCTTGCCCAGGCCTTGGCGCAACAGCGGGCTGGCCGGGAACAGCGAGGCGGTATGGCCATCGTCACCCATGCCCAGCACCAGCACATCGATCGGCGGCAGCTCGGCCAGGGCCTGATCGGCAAGCTCGGCAGCCTCGTCCAGGCTCGGCGCCTGCTGGTACAAGCCAATGAAGCGGGCCTTGGCCGCCTCGCCCTTGAACAGGTGGCGGGCCAGCAAGCCGGCGTTGCTGTCAGGGTGCTCAACCGGCACCCAGCGCTCGTCAGCCAGGCTCACAGTCACCTTGGACCAATCGAGCTTCTCGCTCGCCAATCGCTCAAGAAATGGCACCGGGCTGCGCCCGCCAGAGAGCACGACACACGCCTGCCCTTTGCCAGCGATAGCCTGGCGCAAGCGCTCGGCAACATCACCGGCCAGCGTCGTGGCCAGAGCCTTGGAATCGGCCAGGGCATGGGTTTTCACCCCCCCTGGCAGTTTCAATTCAGATATCGCCATACCACGCCCTCCCATCCCGTGTGATCAGTGCAATCGAGCTCATTGGCCCCCAGGAACCTGCCGCATAGGGCTTGGGAGCGTCACCGGCATTCTTCCAGCCGGCGATCAGCTGATCGCACCATTTCCATGCATATTCGATCTCGTCCTTGCGCACGAACAGGTTCTGGTTGCCGCGCATCACTTCCAGCAGCAGCCGCTCGTAGGCATCCGGAATTCGCGCACTGCGCCAGGTATCGGAGAAATTCAGTTGCAGCGGGCCACTGCGCAGTTGCATGCCCTTGTCCAGGCCCTGCTCCTTGGTCATCACCCGCAACGAGATACCCTCGTCCGGTTGCAGGCGGATGATCAGCTTGTTACCGATCTGCAAACGCTGTTCCGGGGCGAAGATGTAGTGCGGGGTTTCCTTGAAGTGGATGACGATCTGCGACAGCTTGCCCGGCATGCGCTTGCCGGTGCGCAGATAGAACGGCACCCCCGACCAGCGCCAATTGCGGATGTCGGCGCGCAGGGCAACAAAGGTCTCGGTGTCGCTCTGGGCGTTGGCGTTGTCTTCTTCCAGGTAGCCGGGCACCGGCTTGCCATCGCTGTAGCCGGCAATGTACTGGCCACGCACCACGGCGGTGCTCAGGCCTTCACCCGTGATCGGCGCCAGGGCCTTGAGCACCTTGACCTTCTCGTCGCGGATGCTGTCGGCGGACAGGTCACTGGGCGGGTCCATGGCGATCAGGCAGAGCAGCTGCAGCAGGTGGTTCTGGATCATGTCGCGCAGCTGGCCGGCCTTGTCGAAATAGCCCCAACGGCCTTCGATGCCGACCTTCTCGGCCACGGTGATCTCCACGTGACTGATGGAATTCTGGTTCCACTGGGTTTCGAACAGGCTGTTGGCAAAGCGCAGGGCAATCAGGTTTTGCACGGTCTCCTTGCCCAGGTAATGGTCGATGCGATAAACCCGGCTTTCCGGGAAGAACCGCGCCACCGCGTCGTTGACCCGGCGCGACGACTCAAGATCGTGACCGATGGGCTTTTCCAGCACCACACGGGTGCGCTCGACCAGCCCGGCTTTGTCGAGGTTCTCGCAGATCGCACCATAGACCGCTGCAGGCGTGGCGAAATATGCGATCAGCGGCAGGCTGCCCGCCGCTTGCTCGGCCAGGGCCTGATAACCCTCGGGCTGGAGGAAGTCCAGGTGCAGGTAGCTCAGCCGGGCAACGAAGCGCTCCAGCGCCGCCGCCTCGATGTCGGCATCCGGTACGTAGCGGCGCAGATGGGCTTCGATGTTAGCCACGTGCTGCTCGCCATCGCCCGGCTCGCGGGCCAGCGCCAGCAGGCGCGAGTCGGCATGCAGCAAGCCGGCGCGGTCGAGCTGATAGAGCGCGGGGAACAGCTTGCGCAGTGCCAGGTCGCCAAGGGCGCCAAACAGGGCAAAGGTGCAAGGTTCAACACTGATCGCAGCCATGATGTTGGTTCTTTCCTAAAGTTGGCCTAGGAATATCGTTTTCAACGGCAGTTTTCAAGAGGTAATGTAGTAAAAACCACAACATTACCGACAAGTGTTACAGACAAGTGGTAGATCAACCCCTACCGACAGTACGATAGACAACACTGCAAAAAGCCTGCTGCCCCGCCAGCCGGCTGTCTTCTCGACCCAAGGACACACCATGGACCGCGTGCGCAACCTCCTGGAACAGATCCAGGGACGCCTCGACGAGCTGAACAAGGCCGAACGCAAAGTCGCCGAAGTCATCCTGCTCAACCCTCAACAGGCGACTCGTTTCAGCATCGCCGCTTTGGCCCAGGCGGCCAAGGTCAGCGAGCCGACCGTCAACCGTTTCTGTCGCTCGTTCGGTGTCAGCGGCTACCCCGAGCTCAAGCTGCAACTGGCGCAAAGCCTGGCCAGTGGCGCCGCCTATGTCAGCCGCGCGGTGGAGGCGGACGATGATCCGGCCGCCTACACCCAGAAGATCTTCGGCAGCGCCATTGCCTCGCTCGACAGTGCCTGCCAACAGCTCGACCCGCAACAGATCAGCCGCGCCGTGGACATGATGATCCAGGCCCGCCAGATTCACTTCTTCGGCCTGGGCGCCTCGGCCCCGGTGGCCCTCGACGCCCAGCACAAGTTCTTTCGCTTCAACCTGGCGGTGTCGGCCCATGCCGATGTGCTGATGCAGCGCATGTTGGCCTCGGTCGCCCATACTGGCGACCTGTTCGTGATCATTTCCTACACCGGGCGTACCCGCGAGCTGGTCGAAGTGGCGCGCCTGGCCCGCGAAAACGGCGCCTCGGTGCTCGGCCTGACGGCTGCCGGCTCGCCACTGGCCAACGCCTGTAGCCTGAGCCTGCACATCCCACTGCCGGAGGACACCGACATCTACATGCCGATGACCTCACGGATCATCCAGCTGACCGTGCTCGATGTGCTCGCCACCGGCATGACCCTGCGCCGCGGCGTCGACTTCCAGCCGCACCTGCGCAAGATCAAGGAAAGCCTCAACGCCAGCCGCTATCCGATCGAGGACGACGAGCTCAATTGAGCCGGTGCGCCTGCAAGCGCAGGTGCGCGCGCTGCCCCGGCGCCAAACTCAAGCCCTCGCCACTGCCGCTGGCCGCTTCGACGCAGACAAACCCCCGGCTCTCGCGCCCGCTGACGCCCATCAGCGGGCGATTGCCGGGGTGCCAGACCACCGTGTCGTCGCTGTCGCCGGTATCGATGCACAGCTCGCGCTGCCAGGCCGGGTCATGCAGCTGTACCCGCGGCGTGCCCGGATAGACCTTCTGACACCCACCCTTGACCTTCAACGCGCCGTTCTCACGGCAGGCCTGGCGATTCAAGCGGTCGTAGCCGTCGATATCTTCCAGCCCAGATAGCGCTATCTCGGCAACGTTGCTGATACGCCAATAGGCCAGCAGCGCATGGCTCAGCTGGCAAGGTTCGCTGTCCTGATGCTCGGTGCTCAGGCTCAGCTCCATGCGATTGCCAAGCCGGGCGTGCAGGTCGACCTGCCAATCGCACAGGTCCAGCCGCCACTTGAGGGTCACGCCCTCCTCGTCCTCGCAGCTATCTACCAGCTTCCAGTCGAGCAGGCGTGCCCAGCCATGGGCCGGCCACAGGTCTTCGCTGGGATGGCGGCCATACCAGGGCCAGCACACCGGCACCCCGCCACGAATCGCCCCGACCTGCGGCCACTGCTCGGCACACCACAACCAGGGTCGCTCGCCGGCCGGTTGAAAGTGCAGCAATTGAGCGCCCTGGCGGCTGAAAACGGCCTGGCAACGGGGGTGATCGATGATCAGCACATCGCGCTGCTGGTAACGCTCCCACTCGAACGTCGGCCTGGGCCGTTGCGTGGAAAAGAAGCGATGTAGCGGATGTTCAGGCATGGTTCCAAAGCTCTTGTTGTTTGAGATAGCGCTGTCTCGACCTAACCCGCGCTACCACTGATGACCAGTGGTAGCGGGATAGCCAAGAATGGATGGCGTAAATTTACAACAATTTTCCTTAGAATGACGACTGAATCTTCAGGCCTGCGACCAGCGCGTTATCCACTTCATCGACCCCGCCGGGGCTTTTGATGTATTGCAGGTTGGGCCGCACCGTCAGCCAATTGGTGACATGGAAGCCGTAGTACAGCTCGGCGTTGTACTCGGTGCGCTGCAGCGGGACGAAGCCTGGGTTGTCGTAGTCATTGATGCCGCTGCCGGCATTGAGCTGCTCGGCGCGCTTCTTGACGTCGTCGTTGACATGAATCCGGGCAATACCGAAACCGATGTCATCCTTGGGCCGGGCATCGAAGGCGCCTTTATAGACCAGGCCGACTTGCTGGTAGTTGTCGACCACGTTGGTGGCCTTGTCATGCACGGTGAAGTTGGCAAACAAACTCAGCCCGCGATTGACGTCGCCACCGTGGGCAGTGACCTGCTGCTGCGCCACCACCCACCAGCCGTGCTTACTGGAGTGCGACTTGAAGCCCTCGCCAGTGATGCCCTGCGGGTTGCCGTTGACATCCTCATAGACGTCGTCAGCCTTGGCCGTGCTGTAGTAGTAGCCCAGCCGGTATTCGCCAGGCAGGCCATTGACCTTGGGCGACCAGACCATTTCCACCGGCAGGATCGCGCCCTTGGTGCCGCTGCCGCTGAGCTTGAAGCCATTACCGGTCTCAAGGTTGGAGGGGTTCTGTTCGAACGCGCCGACCTGAACGAAGAACTCCGGGGTAATGTTGTATTTGACCCGCAGCGCCCACTGACTGACCGGCCAGTTGTACCAGATGCCACCCACCCAGTTACCAACCTGCGAGCCGCAGAACGCCAGGTTCTGGAAGTCGCAAGGGAAGCTGTTGAAATCTTCGCCTTCACCGAAGCGGCCGAATTTCACATCCAGCGCGCCATCGAAGTATTTCTGCTTGATCCACATCTGGGTCAGCCGCCAGGTCTGGCCACGCCCCCACACTTCCTGCACCGAGCTGAACTGCCCGGCACGGGGGTCGCTGATGCGGTCATTGGACAGATTGCGCCCGCTGCGCTCGGTGATCGCCAGCTTGAACTCGGTATCGCCCCAGCCGAGGATCTTCTCCAGGTCCAGGTGCATGCCTAAGGCGAACTGGTCGCTGTAGCGCGCGGTCTTGTCGTCGTTGTAGCCGCCATTGAGGTTGCCAGCCACTTCGCCGACATAGTCGAGGGTGAAGTCGTAGCCCTTTTCCAGCAGCTCGGTACGGGTGCCGCCCCAATCGCCGGTCATCCATTTCGATTCGCTGGAAAAGGCCTCGGCGGCCTGCGCGCCGCTGCTGCCGACCACAGCCAGCAAGGCCAGCGAACCCAAGGTCCTGATGCGTTTGCGATGTTCCATCCCTTTGCGTCCTCTTTTCTTGTTTTTTAAGTAGACGATCTATCGGCCCTTGAAGCGAGCCACATTGTCCTTGTGCGGCGCAGCGGCACTGGACAAGTCCAGGCGCTCACCGCTTTGCGCGTCGAACAGCAACACCCGCGCCGGATCGAACTGCAGGTTGAGGCTGTCGCCAATCTGGCAGGCGACATCCGGAGCCAGGCGACAGCAGACCTTGGTCTGGTTGAGGGTGACGAACACCAGCAGGTCAGGCCCGGTAGGCTCGGTCACCTGCACCTCGGCGCGCACTGCCGGCAGGCCGTTGCCCTCGCCGCTACCCAGGCTGATCTGCTCGGGGCGCACGCCGAGAATCACCTCACGCCCCTCGAAGGCGTCGGTGGCCGCGCCCAGTGGCAGCTCACAGCGCGCCTGGCCGCTGTCGAGCAAAGCCAGCAGGCGGCCGTCTTGGCGGGTCAGGCGCACCGGGATGAAGTTCATCGGCGGCGAGCCGATGAAGCTTGCGACAAACTGGTTGGCCGGATCGTTATAGATCTGCTGCGGCGTCCCGAACTGCTGGATGATGCCGTCCTTCATCACTGCCACCTTGTCGCCCAAGGTCATGGCCTCGATCTGGTCATGGGTGACGTACACCGTGGTGGTCTTCAGGCGCTGGTGCATCAGCTTGATCTCGGTGCGCATCTCGACCCGCAGCTTGGCGTCGAGGTTCGACAGCGGCTCGTCGAACAGGTAGATCTTCGGCCGCCGCGCCAGCGCCCGGCCCATCGCCACCCGTTGCTGCTGGCCACCGGACAACTGGCCCGGCTTGCGCGTCAGCAGATGCTCGATCTGCAGCAGCTTGGCCACCCGCGCCACCTCCTCGTCGATCGCCGGCTGGGGCAGCTTGCGAATCTTCAGGCCGAAGGCGATGTTGTCGCGCACGTTCATGGTCGGGTACAGCGCGTAGGACTGGAACACCATGGCAATGTCGCGATCCTTGGGGCTCATGCCGCTGACGTCCTGCTCGTCGATCAGGATCGCCCCGCCACTGATGCTTTCAAGGCCGGCGATGCAGTTCATCAAGGTCGACTTGCCGCAGCCGGAAGGGCCGACCAGGATCAGGAACTCGCCATCCTTGATCGACAGCTGGATGTCCTTGAGCGTGTCCGGGACGCCGGTGCCGTAGGTCTTGTTTACATTGCGAAGTTCGAGCGTTGCCATGACTTACCCCTTGACCGCGCCGGCGGTCAGCCCGCGCACGAAATACTTGCCCGCCACTACGTAGACCAGCAGGGTTGGCAGCCCGGCGATCATCGCCGCGGCCATGTCGACGTTGTATTCCTTGGCCCCGGTGCTGGTGTTGACCAGGTTGTTCAGGGCCACGGTGATCGGCTGCGAATCGCCGCTGGAGAACACCACCCCGAACAGGAAATCGTTCCAGATCTGGGTGAACTGCCAGATCAGGCAGACCATGATGATCGGCGTCGACATCGGCAGGATGATCCGCCCAAAGATGGTGAAGAACCCGGCGCCATCGAGCCGCGCCGCCTTGACCAGGGCATCGGGAATGCTCACGTAGTAATTGCGGAAGAACAGCGTGGTGAAGGCCAGGCCGTAGACCACATGCACCAGCACCAGGCCGCTAGTGGTGCTGGCCAGGCCCAGCTTGCCCAAGGTGAACGAGGCCGGCAGCAGCACGGTCTGGAACGGCAGGAAGCAGCCGAACAACAGCAGGCCGAAGAACAGCTGCGAGCCGCGAAAACGCCACATCGACAGCACATAGCCGTTGAGCGCACCGAGGGTGGTGGAGATCAGCACCGCAGGCACGGTGATCATGATCGAGTTCCAGAAGTACCCGCTGACCGTGGCCCAGGCCTTGACCCAGCCAATGCCGGTGACCACCGTCGGCCAGCTCAGCAGGTTGCCCGAGCCGATGTCTTCCGGGGTTTTGAAACTGGTCAGCAGCATCACCACCAGCGGCACCAGGTACAGCAGTACAGCGCTCAGCAACACCGCGTGAATGGCGATGCGGCTCAGGCTCAGCGCCGGTTTGTCGAGACGATTAGTCATGGCGCTTGGTCCTCAATTCCGAGTACAGGTAAGGCACCAGGATCGCCAGGATCGCGCCGAGCATGAGGATCGCGCTGGCCGAGCCCATGCCCATCTGGCCGCGGCTGAAGGTGAAGGAATACATGAACATGGCCGGCAGGTCGGAGGAGTAGCCTGGGCCACCTGCGGTCATTGCCGCGACCAGGTCGAAGCTCTTGATGGCGATGTGCGCGAGGATCATCAGCGAACTGAAGAACACCGGCCGTAAGCTCGGCAGCACCACTTGCCAGTAGATCCGCGGCAGGCTTGCGCCATCGATCTGCGCGGCGCGGATGATCGACTGATCGACCCCACGCAAACCGGCCAGGAACATCGCCATGATGAACCCCGAAGCCTGCCAGACCGCCGCGATCACCAGGCAGTACACCACCCGGTCGGGGTCGATCAGCCAGTCCAGGCGAAAGCCCTCCCAGCCCCAGTCACGCAGCAGCTTGTCCAGGCCCATGCCGGGGTTAAGCAGCCATTTCCAGGCGGTCCCGGTGACGATCATCGACAGCGCCATCGGGTACAGGTAAATGGTGCGGATGAAACCTTCGCGGCGAATGCGCTGGTCGAGCAACACCGCCAGCAACACGCCGATCGCCAGGCTGATGCCGATGAACAAGCCGCCGAACACCAGCAGGTTCTTGCTCGCCACCCACCAGCGGTCGTTATCGAACAGCCGGGCATATTGGGCAAGACCGGCCCACTTGTAGGTGGGTAGGAAGGTCGAGGTAGTGAACGAGAGAACGAACGTCCACAGGATGTAGCCGTAGAAGCCCACCAGGATGATGAACATGCTCGGCGCCAGCACCAGTTTTGGTAGCCAACGCTGCAAGGCGTCCAGGGGTGAGGCCCGCAGTTGGGCGGTCAAGGTAGTCATGATTGCGATACCTGTCAGTCAGTGATGCCCCTGCAAGAGCGCTTATTGCCTAGGCAGCGCGATCCCTGTAGGAGCGGGCTTGCCCGCGAAGAGGCCGGCCCGCCGCCTCAGTGGATGGCAAGGGCAAGTTGCAGCAGCGATGGCTTCAGAGGCGTGTTATTGCGCCGCCTTGATGGCTGCACCGAGCTTCTTCGCAGCATCCGCAGGATCGGCCTTGGGGTCATTGATGTAGTTGGTCACCACATCGAAGAACGCCCCTTGCACCGCCAGGTTGGTCGCCATGTTGTGCGCCATGCTCGGTTGCAGGCCACCATTCTGGGCATCGGCAAGGAAGTCCTTGGCCGAGGTTTGCGCGCAGGCATCAAAGCCATGCTTGGCCATGTCGGCGAGCAGGTCCTTGCGCACCGGGATCGAGCCTTTGTTGGTGCTGAACAGCTTCTGGAAGTTCTCGCCCATGACCACCTTGGCGATGTCCTGCTGGCCGGCGGAAGTACCGGCATCCTTCTGCTTGAACACCACCAGCGAGTCGATGTTGTAGGTGAAGGCTTTGTCGGTGCCAGGGAACGGCACGCACTGGTAATCCTGGCCGGCGACCTTCTTGGCCAAGGTCCATTCGCTCTTGGCCCAGTCGCCCATGACCTGCATGCCGGCCTTGCCATTGATGACCTTGGCCGCCTCTAGGTTCCAGTCCTGGCCTTTGCCGTCGGCATCCATGTAGGTCGCGACTCGCTTGAGCTCGGTCAGCGACTTGACCATGTCCGGACCGGTCAGGGTGGCGTTATCGAGGTCGACGAAGGCTTTCTTGTAGCCGTCCGCCCCCATCACCGACAGCACTACCGCTTCGAATACGGTGCTGTCCTGCCACGGCTGGCCACCATGGGCGAGCGCAATGAAGCCTGCGGCCTTGAGCTTGTCGCCAGCGGCATAGAATTCTTCGAGGGTGGTCGGCGTTTTGTCGATACCGGCTTTCTTGAACACTTCAGGGTTGATCCACAACCAGTTGACCCGGTGAATGTTCACCGGCACCGCCACGTAGTCACCGTCGAACTTGACGGTGTCAGCGACCTTCTTCTCCAGCAGAGCGTCCCAGTTTTCAGCCTTGGCTACATCCTTGAGCACGTCGCTGTCGAGCAGCCCGGTTGAGGCCCAGTCCTGGATATCCGGCCCCTTGATCTGGGCGACGCCTGGCGGATTGCCGGCGACTGCACGGCTTTTGAGCACCGTCATGGCCGTTGCACCGCCACCGCCTGCAACTGCGCCATCTTTCCAGGTGAACCCATCTTTCTCGACCTGGGCTTTGAGTACGTCGACCGCGGCTTTCTCGCCGCCCGAAGTCCACCAATGCACCACTTCCACGCTGCCTTTGGAGTCGGCGGCCAGGGCGCTGAGGGGGAATAACGAGGCAAGAGAGATCGCGGCGGCGAGGCGGAGAGTCGAAGTCATCGGAGTACCTTTCTTGTTGTTATGCAGTGCAAGACTGTCGCTTGCGTTGCAGAGCAGTGTAATAACGCCTTGGCTGGCGCCAGGTAACGAAGCGCTGTGCGAATGTCATCACTTGGTTACATTGGCCCGGGCAAGTCCAGTAGCCAGGCTGGGCGCCAGCGGCAAAGCAGGCAGCAGCACGGCCTGGTAGGCATGGTAGAGGTCGGGTTTGCCGCCCCAGATGCTGGCGCTGGGCCGATTGCCTGGGTCCAACTCGTGGTGCCAACTGCCAGCGGCGCGGTCGATCAAGTGGCTATCGATGAACGCCCAGAAGCAGTGGTACCAGCGCTGGTAATGGGCCTCGCCGGTGCGCCGCCATAACGCTGCGGCGGCGGCGCTGGCTTCGGCGTGGGTCCAGTGCAGACGCTGGCGCACTACGGGGCGCTTCTCCCAATCCAGGGTATAGACGATGCCTGGGGCGCCGTCGGCGTGCCAACCGTGTTCACAGGCGCTGTCGAACAGGCCACTGGCGGCGGCCAGCAGCCACTCAGGCGTGGTCAGGCCGGCCAACTGGCGCGCGGCCTCCAGGTGCAGGAGCAAGCGTGACCATTCGAAGCCGTGCCCGGGGGTGATGCCATAGGGGCGAAAGCCATCGGCAGGGTTCGCCGCGTTGTACTGCGCCAGTGCTTGCCAGCGCGGGTCGAAATGCTCGATGACCTGATAACCGTTGGCCTTCGCCTGGCCTTGGATGATGCGTTCGACGATCCTCAGCGCGCGGTCCAGCCAGACGCTGTCGCCGGTGACATCGGCCAAGGCAAGGAACGCCTCGGTGGCGTGCATGTTGCTGTTAGCGCCGCGGTAGGCTTCCTCCTGCTGCCAGTCGCGGCTGAAACTTTCACGCAGGGCGCCCTCCGTTTCGCTCCAGAAATGTCTTTCGATGACCTCGCTTGCCGCTTGTAACAGCTGCGGCGCAGCAGTGCTGCCGGCGACTACTGCGGAGCTGGCCGCCAGGGCGACGAAGGTATGCAGGTAGGCAGCCTTGCCGGTATCGCCATAGCGAGCGGGCTTGGCGTACCAACCGCCGAAGCGGGCGTCGCAGAGTGGGCCGCTGAGGGCCGCCACACCATGCTCGACCAGGGCCAAACAGCCTGGAATGCCTTGCACATGGGCCATGGCGAAGCAGTGGGTCATACGCGCAGTGATGATGGTTTCGGCGATAGCCTCGTTGGGCAAACGCCCTAGTGCATCGAGGCCGGCGAAGCCTTCGGCATGTCGCGAAGCCTTGGCGAATGAGACCAGCCGTCGACCTTCAGCCAGCAACCAGGTGAGATGTGCGGGCGAATCGAGCGAACGGGTGAGCGGAAATTGATCGGTGCGCATCGACCTGCTTCGTCCTTGTCGAGGACAGGCAACATGCCTGTCGTGCAGCGAGATTCTAGCCAGCGCCCGGTGGCCGCCGTGTCACGAAGGCTTGGGCGAATGTCACCTCGTGGTGACATTTTCTGGGCGTTGTAGTGTCAGGTCACTCAGGCGTACGTGGCAGACACAAGGTCACCCGCAGCCCACCCTCACGCAAATTCAACAGGCTCACCTCGCCACCATGACTGTGGGCAATGTTGCGTGCGATCCCTAACCCCAAGCCATAACCCTGTTGCTTGCCCGCCAGGCGAAAGTGCGGCTCGAACACCTGCTCCATCTGCTGCTGCGGCACGCCTGGGCCCTGATCATCCACCTGCAAGACAAACCCTTCGACGCCATCGATGATGCGCAAATGCGCGCGCTCGCCGTACTTGATGGCGTTATCGATCAGGTTGCCAATGCACCGGCGCAGCGCCAGGGCCTTGCCTGGATAAGGCGCCTGGGCACTGCCCTCCAGGGTAATGCGGCCATCACCCAGATACGGCTCAGCCAGGATCTCCAGCATTTGATTGAGGTCGATCGGCTCGATGTTCTCGTGAATATCGGTGTCCTTCACGCACTGCAAGGCACCTTTGACCAGCAGCTCCAGCTCATCCAGATCACGGCTGAACTTGGCTTGCTGGCGCTCGTCCTCGAGCAACTCGACCCTCAGCCGCAGGCGGGTGATCGGTGTACGAAGGTCATGGGAAATGGCACTGAACAACTGGCTGCGCTCCGTCAGGTAGCGACTGATGCGTTCACGCATGCTGTTGAACGCGCGCCCCACTTCGACCACTTCGCTGCCGCCACCTTCGACCACCGGCGCTACATCGGCGCCCAGCGACAACTCTCGCGCCGCCCGCGCCAGGCGCTTCAAGGGCCGGCTTTGCCAATGCACCAGCAGGCCGATGAACAGTAACAGCAGGGCGGTGGTCAGGGCGATGAAACCCATCTGCTGACGGGGCAGCCGTTCGGCCTCAAGGCTGGTATAGGGCTCGGGCAGCAGCGAGGCGATATACAGCCACTCGCCCTGGCCCAGGCGAATCTGCGTCACCAACACCGGCGGATTGAGCGGCTCGAGGGTCAGCGAATAATGCGCCCACGAGCGCGGCAGTTCATCGAGCTTGAGCCCGCTGTTGAAGATGCGCAGCTCATCGGGGCTGACGAACTCGACGGACACTTCGATCTGCTGGCCGAGCCGCTCATGTAGCACCTGCTGGAACACCTCGATCACGGCCTGCTTGCGTGGGGTGATCGGCAGCACGGCCATGTCCAGCGGCTTTTCGTTGAGCGAAACGAAAAACCGCGTGCCGCCCATACTGCGCAACTGGTCGAGCACCATTGGCCGGTAGGCCACTGGCAGCGAGCGAAAATAACTGACGCTGGCACTCATCGAATGGGCCAGGCTACTGGCACTGGCCCGCAGCCCCTGCAGCTGGCTGGCGCGCAGTTGCGCGACCCAGATCAGGCTCGACAAACCCTGGGCGAGCAGCACTACCAACAACGTCAGCAGCAGCATCCGCCCCAGTAACGAGCGCGGCAGCAGGCGCCAACGCCGCTCAGTTAGCGGGGCAGACATGTGCCGCCAACAAGTAGCCGCTGCCCCGTACGGTGCGAATCAAGCGCGGCGGCTTGTCGGTGTCGCGCAGGCGTGAGCGCAAGCGGCTGACCGCCATGTCGACGATGCGGTCCAGCGGCATCGGCTCGCGCCCACGGGTGGCATTGCCGATGGTGTCGCGGTCGAGGATCTGCTGCGGATTGTCGAGAAACAGCTTGAGCAAGGCAAAGTCGGCGCCGGAGAGGATCACCTCTTCGCCGTCGCGGTGGAACAAGCGGTGGCTGACGGTATCCAGACGCCAGTCGTCAAAGGCCAGCACCGCACTGCTCGGTGCAGCCTGGCCAAATTCGGCGCGGCGCAGCAGGGCCTTGATGCGGGCCTGCAACTCGCGAGGGCTGAACGGTTTGCCAAGGTAATCGTCAGCGCCCAGTTCCAGGCCGATGACCCGGTCGGCCTCGTCGGAGCTGGCGGTGAGCATGATGATCGGCACCCGCGACAGGCGCGGATGCTGGCGGACCCAACGGCACAGGCTGAAGCCGTCTTCGTCGGGAAGCATGACATCGAGGATCACCAGGTCGCAGGGTGCGCTGTCGAGGGCCTGGCGAAAGCCTTGGCCATCGGCTTCGGCACGGACCTGAAAGCCCGAGCGGCTGAGGTAGGTTTGTAACAGTTCGCGGATTTCCTGGTCGTCATCGACCATCAGGATCGATCGGGCGGCAGTGCTCACAAAAATCCCTTCCCCTGGTCAGCGCGGGTCTGAATGCCCGCTGTTGTTGTGTGACCGCTAGATGGGTCCGCTTTGCGGTCCTTCGCGGGCCAGCCCGCTCCCACAGGGCTCAGCGTGATCCTTGTGGGCGCGGGCTGGCCCGCGAAGGGCCGCAAAGCGGATCCAAGATATCAATGTTCCAACGTTTGCTGCAGAGCGACACCGGCCCCTAGCAAGCCGGAAAACTCAGCCGTCACCAACCATACCGGCACACCGCTGAAATACCCACTCATGCACCCCTTGTCGGCAAAACTCGCGGCAAAGCCACTGCCCAGAAACAACTCGGCAAAGCGCGGAATCACACCGCCAACGATATAAACCCCTCCTCGCGCGCCCAGGGTCAGGACATTGTTCCCCGCTACCCGCCCAAGGAACCGGCAAAACTGCTCGACCACCGCCAACGCCCGTGGCTCACCGGCCAAAGCCGCATCGGTGATCTGCGCCGGGGTCGTGTGCCGCTGGACCTCGCCATCCAAGGCACAGATCGCCTGATACAAGCGCACCAACCCACCACCACTGAGCACGGTTTCGGCGCTGACATGGCCGATCTGCCGATGAATCTGCTGGTGAATGGCCGCCTCACGCGCGTTGCCCACCGGCAGGTCGACATGGCCGCCCTCCCCTGGCAACGCCAGCCAGCGCTGCTCACCCAAGCGCAGCAAACTGCCCACGCCAAGGCCGGTGCCAGGCCCGATCACCAGCGCCGGACGGCTCGGGTCGGCAGCACCGCCGCACACCTGGCGAAACTCGCCATCGCGCAGGCGGGTCATGCCCAGGGCCATCGCGGAAAAATCATTGATCAGTTGCAGGTGCTCGACTTGCAGGGTCTGGCAGAACGCCTTGCGGCTCAGCCGCCAGTGGTTGTTGGTGAAGCGAAACTCATCGCCATCCACCGGCCCAGCCACCGCCAGGCACACCGCCGCCAGGCCGCCACGGGCTATGCCTTGCTCACGCAGATAGGCTTCGATTGCCTGCTCGGGGCTGGTGTAGTCGGCGGTGGCCAGCACCTGCACGGCGTGCAGCTGGTTGTCGCGCCACAGGGCAAAACGTGCGTTGGTACCGCCAATGTCGCCAACCAGCAGGTCTTTCACTTGAGCTTCTCCAAGCCAGAGGTAAAGGCGCTGGCGCCCTGCTCGGCCGGGCTGAACGCCACACGCATGAAGCCGAACAGCTCGCGACCACAGCCCAGGTCATTGCCCAGCGGTGCGGCTGGCAGCTCGCGGCTGGCCAGTTCGTCGGCCGAGACCATCAGCTGCAAGGTGCCTTCGACACCATCGACCCGCACGATATCACCATCACGCACGCGCGCCAGCGGGCCACCATCATAGGCTTCCGGGCAGACGTGAATGGCTGCCGGGATCTTGCCCGATGCGCCGGACATGCGTCCATCGGTCACCAGTGCCACCTTGTAACCGCGATCCTGCAACACCCCGAGGAACGGCGTGAGCTTGTGCAACTCAGGCATGCCATTGCAGCGCGGCCCCTGGAAGCGCACCACGGCGACGAAGTCGCGCTCCAGCTCGCCAGCCTTGAAGGCATCGGCCAGCGACTGCTGGTCATGGAACACCCGCGCCGGCGCTTCGACGACCTGATGCTCAGGCGCCACGGCAGAGACTTTCATCACCCCGCGGCCAAGGTTGCCCTCCATGACCCGCAGGCCGCCTTCAGCGGAGAATGGCCGAGATACCGGGCGCAGGATGTCTTCATCCAGGCTCTGCAATGGGCCTTCGCGCCAGACCAAACGGCCATCCTCAAGGAACGGCTCCTGGGTGTAGCGGCGCAGGCCGTGGCCTGCCACGGTGTTGACGTCTTCATGCAGCAGCCCGGCATCGAGCAGCTCGCGAATCAGGAACGACATACCGCCTGCTGCCTGGAAATGGTTGATGTCGGCCTTGCCGTTCGGATAGACGTGCGACAGGGTCGGCACCACCTCGGAGAGGTCGGCCATGTCCTGCCAGGTCAGCTGGATGCCTGCTGCCTGAGCGATCGCCGGGAGGTGCAGGGTGTGGTTGGTCGAGCCGCCAGTGGCGTGCAGGGCGACGATCGAGTTGACCAGCGCCTTCTCGTCGACGATCTCACCCAACGGCATGAAGCTGCCGCTGGCCTTGGTCATCCGCGTCACTTGCTGCGCCGCCTCGGCCGTCAGGGCGTCGCGCAGTGGCGTGTAGGGGTTGACGAACGAGGCGCCGGGCAGGTGCAGGCCCATCACTTCCATCACCAGTTGGTTGGTGTTGGCGGTGCCATAGAAGGTGCAGGTGCCAGGGCTGTGGTAAGACTTCATCTCCGACTCGAGCAGTTCCTCGCGGCTGGCCTTGCCCTCGGCATAGCGCTGGCGCACGTCGGCCTTCTGCTTGTTGGAAATGCCCGAAGGCATTGGCCCGCCGGGGACGAAAATGGTCGGCAGATGGCCGAAGCGCAGCGCGCCCATCATCAGGCCCGGGACGATCTTGTCGCAGATGCCGAGCATCAACGCGGCATCGAACATGTTGTGCGACAAGGCAATCGCGGTGGACATGGCGATCACTTCGCGGCTGGCGATGGCCAGCTCCATGCCCGGCTCGCCCTGGGTCACGCCATCGCACATGGCCGGCACACCGCCAGCGAACTGGCCGACCGAGCCGATCTCGCGCAGTGCCTGTTTGATCTGTTCGGGGAAATGCAGGTACGGCTGGTGCGCCGAGAGCATGTCGTTATAGGCCGAGACGATCGCCACGTTGGCCGCGTTCATCATGCGCAGGCTGTGCTTGTCCTCGGCACCGCAACCGGCCACGCCATGGGCGAAGTTGGCGCACTGCAGGCTGGCACGCATGGGGCCATCGCTGGCCGCGCCACGAATCAGTTGCAGGTAGCGCTCACGGGTGGGACGGCTGCGTTCGGTCAGCCGTTGGGTGACCTCAAGGATGCGCGGGTGCATGTACTGGACTCCAGGCTGACTGTAAGGGTGGTCTGAAGCGGCATTTCCCCTCCAAACGATTGCGACCTAGGCTCAAGGTAAAGGTGCCTGGTGCAACGCGGAAGAAGCTCGCCCGACCACTCGTTGTATGTTTAAACAAAATACTGCCATCAAAAGGGCTTGTTTTCTATCCCGCAACGCATAATCTTGTAATTCCAATAACAAAACCGTTTCAGTGAAGACGCTTTATTTGGCTACAGACCTTGTGCCACAGCCTTCACCCGACTGCCAGAGGTATTGCCATGACCCTTCGCATCGCCATCAACGGATTCGGCCGCATCGGACGCAACGTCCTGCGCGCACTCTATACCCAAGGCTACCGCCAGGACCTGCAGGTCGTCGCAATCAACGACTTGGGTGACAGCGCAATGAACGCCCACCTGCTCAAGTACGACAGCGTGCACGGCATCTTCGACGCCCAGGTCGAGGCCGATCACGAGAGCCTGACCGTCAATGGCGACCGCATCGCCGTCAGCGCCATCCGCAATCCGGCCGAACTGCCGTGGAAGGCCGAGGCAATCGACGTGGTGTTCGAATGCACCGGCCTGTTCACCGAGCGTGCCAAGGCCGCTGCTCACCTGAGTGCCGGCGCGGGCAAAGTGATTATCTCGGCGCCGGGCAAGGGCGTCGATGCCACCGTGGTGTACGGCGTCAACCATGACGTGCTGCGCGCCTCGCACCAGATCATCTCCAGCGCCTCGTGCACCACCAACTGCTTGGCGCCCATTGCCCAGGTGCTGCACCGTGAGTTCGGTATCGAGCAAGGCCTGATGACCACCATCCATGCCTACACCAATGACCAGGTGCTGACTGACGTCTACCACAGCGACCCGTTCCGCGCGCGCTCGGCGACCCAGTCGATGATCCCCAGCAAGACCGGCGCCGCCGAGGCGGTCGGCCTGGTCCTGCCGGAGCTGGCCGGCAAGCTCACCGGCATGGCCGTGCGGGTGCCGGTGATCAATGTGTCGCTGGTCGACCTGACCGTGAACCTCAAGCGCGAGGCCAGCGCCGAAGAGGTCAACCAGCTGTTTCTCGAGGCCAGTCGCCACTCTCGTGTGCTCGGCTACAACGCCCTGCCGCTGGTGTCGTGCGACTTCAACCACAACCCGCTGTCGTCGATTTTCGACGCCAACCACACCCGCGCCTATGGCCGCATGCTTAAGGTGTTGGCCTGGTACGACAACGAATGGGGCTTCTCCAACCGCATGCTGGATAACTGCCTGGCGCTGTGTAGCGCACGCTAGGCCCAAGCCAGGCGATGTGAGAACCAGAGTACGTGGGAGCGGGCTTGCCCCGCGATAGCGCCGTCAGATCCAGCGCTATCGCGAGCGAGCCTCTTCTCACCCAGCCGCCCGATCCCACCTCTGCAAACATCACCTTACCAATTCTTTACCTGAGCAAGGCTTGACCAATAGCATGGATGATAAGCATTATCATTCATCCGCATCGGTCAGGTTTCCCCGTGAGTCAGTCTCGCTTCAACACCGTTTTTCTCTCCCAGCGTCTCAGCCTGCTGCGTACGCTACAGGGCATGGTGGGCAACCCCAGCACGGCGGAAGACCTGCTGCAGGAGACTTACCTGCGGGTCACCCGGGCCTTGGGCGAGCGGCCGATCGAGCATCTGGAGCCGTTCGTCTTCCAGACTGCGCGCAACCTCGCCCTCGATCACTTGCGCGCCCGCCGGGTGCAGGCGCGGACCCTGGTCGACGACGTGCCCGAGCAAGTGCTGCACAACGTTGCCGCACCAGCCAGCAGCAGCGAGGACGCCGCCCACGCCGAGCAACTGCTCAAGCACCTGAGTGTAAGCCTCAGCCAGCTGACCTCGCGCCAGCAGCAGATTTTTATCCTCAGCCGCCTGCATGGCGCCAGCTACATGGAAATCGCCGAGCAGTTGAACGTCTCGGCCAGCACAGTTCAGAAGGAACTGAAACTGATCATGGCCATCTGCATGGGTGTAGCCGATCGACTCAAGTGAGCCGACCGCTCGCCGCCTGGGTTTGGCAAAGCGCTTGCCTTGCCCCGGCGCAGCCATGATCATTTGCAAAAAACGCTCATCGCAAGGATCACCCGTGACCGACCGCCCCGCCCCCCGCCCATCACCCGCCGGGCCCGATACCCGCGCCCGTGCCATGGACGAGGCGCTGGACTGGCTGGTACGCCTGCAATGCGCCAACCAAGCAGACACCCATGAGTTCGAGGCCTGGCTCAGTGCCGCGCCGGAGAATGCCGAGGCCTACGTCGAAGCAGAGGCCTTGTGGAATGGCGCGCCCCTGCGCCAGGCCGCCGTGCAGATTCATCAAAGCCGCCGCAACGCCTTGAGCGCACGTGTTCGCCGCCACTGGAAACCGCTGGCGACAGCGGCAGTGCTGCTGGTCGGGCTGTTCACTTTTGGCAACCTGCCGGTGCGTTTGCAGGCCGATCACTTGACCGTGGTTGGCGAGCGCCAACGCTTGCAGCTGGATGATGGGGCCAAGGTCTTGCTCAACACCAATTCGGCGTTTGCCAGCGGTCTGCGCGATGGCCGGCCAGTCGCCCGGCTGCTGCAGGGTGAGGCGTACTTTCAGGTGAGCGGGGGCAGCCAATTACCTCTTGAAGTGCAAGCCGGACCGCTGCGGGCGCAGGTGCGCGACACTGATTTTGCGGTGCGTTACCTGGATGGCGAGGCGCAGGTTCGCGTGCAGCGGGGGGATGTCGACCTGCAGGCGGCGAGTGACCAGCGTATCCGGCTCACGGCCGGTGACAGCATCAGCGTTGGTCCGCAGGGCTTCGGTGAGCGGTTGCGGCCTGACATGCACAAGGATCTGGCCTGGGTCGATGGGCGGCTGGTGTTCGAGAACTGCCCGTTGAGCCAGGTGCTTGCCGAGGTGCGGCGGTACTACCCTGGGTGGATCATCAATCGCAATGATCAACTGGATCATGTGGCGGTGACCGGGAATTATCGGCTGGATCAGCCGCTGGAGACGTTGCGGGCGTTGGCTCATATGACTTCGGCGCAGTTGCATGAGTATCCGGCGGTGGTGATTTTGAACTGAGGTTGGGTTTGGGCTTGGGCTTGGGCTTGGGCTTGGGCTTTTAGAGGTTTGAGCATATCCATTGGCGAGGGTGGCGCTGAATCACCTTTCCGCCCTTACGGCGGGTCACTTTTTGGCAAACGCCCCAAAAAGTAACCAAAAAAGGCTGCGCTCCACCATCCGGCCCTCCGCTACGCTCCGGGTCCCCTCGCTTCGGTGCCTTCCGGGCCCGCGCGGCCTACGATTTGCTGCGCAAATCTACATCTCGCGCCTTCGGCTGCGCCGA
>NZ_JAOYTM010000023.1:0-94292 GCF_025847435.2 Pseudomonas sp. BT-42-2 | reverse complement strand
CGGGGGGCAAGCCCGCTCCCACGCGTGGGAGCGGGCTTGCCCCGCGATAGGTTCAGCTCGGTTTCAGGCCAGGCTCTTGCTCACCACTTCATACACATCACTGGACAGCGCCCCAGAAGCCAGAATCCGCTCAAGCTCCGCCTTCATCAACGCCTGACGCGCCGCGTCATACTTGCGCCAGCGCGTCAGCGGCGCCAGCTGGCGAGAGGCAATCTGCGGGTTCAGCGCATTGAGCTCGATCACCAGGTCCGCCAGGAAGCGATAGCCAGAACCATCGGCCGCATGGAAGTTGACCAGGTTCTGCCCAGCAAAGGCGCCAATCAAGGCACGCACCTTGTTCGGGTTCTTCAGGGTGAACGCCGGGTGCTGCATCAATGCCTTGACCCGCGCCAGGCCACCGGGCAGCGCGCTGGCCGCCTGGACGCTGAACCACTGATCCATGACCAGCGGGTTGTCCTTGAAGTGCTCGGCGAAGGCTTCAAGCGCCTTGGCGCGCTCGGCTTCGAACGGCGAGTTGACCAGCACCGCCAACGCGGTCAGACGCTCGGTCATGTTGTCACACTGCTCGAACTGCTCCAGGGTCGCCTCCAGCACCTGCGGCTTGCCGCTGAGCATCAGGTACGACAGCGCGATGTTCTGCAGGCTGCGACGGGCGAAGTGCTCGGCCGCAGCGACATAAGCCGTCTTGCGCGAGACTTCGCGGTTGGCCTGATAACGCGTCCACAAGGCATCGAACAGCTGCTCGGCGATCTGCTTGCGGGCGAACTCACGGGCGGCGTGGATCGCGTCGACGTCCGCCACCTGGCTGATCTCGGTCAGGTACGCCTCACCTGGCAGCGAGAGCATTTCGGCGACCATCGCCGGGTCCAGCGACTCATTGCCCAGCACCGTGCCCAGCGCGGTAATCAGGCGTGGGTCGAGGGTGAGCGCTTCGCCACGCTGGTGCTGGCCGATCAGTTCCTGCAACACCTGCACCGACAACTGCTGGCCGGCCTCCCAGCGGTTGAAGCCGTCGCTGTCGTGCTGCATGAGGAACATCAGCTGATCGCGATCGTAGGGGAAGCTCAACTTGACCGGCGCGCTGAAGCCACGCAGCAGCGAGGGCAGCGGCTTGGCGGCAACGTCTTGGAAGGTGAATGTCTGCTCGGCCTCGGTCAACGACAGCACGCGACTGCTGCCCTGGGCCGCGGCTTCGCCTTGCAGGCGCAGCGGCAGATCATTGCCTTGGGCATCCAGCAGGCCCAGGGCCACGGGGATCACGAACGGCAGTTTTTCTGCCTTGTCCGGGGTCTGCGGGCAGCTCTGGCGGAAGGTCAGGCTGTAGCACTGAGCAACGCCGTCATAGGCCTCGCTGACCTCCAGGCGCGGCGTGCCGGCCTGGCTGTACCAGCGCTTGAACTGGGTCAAATCGACGCCATTGGCGTCCTCCATGGCCTTGATGAAGTCATCGCAGGTCACTGCCTGGCCATCGTGGCGCTCGAAGTACAAGTCGCTGCCTTTGCGGAAGCCCTCGGCGCCGAGCAGGGTGCGGACCATGCCGACCACTTCAGCGCCCTTCTCGTACACTGTGAGGGTGTAGAAGTTGGAGATTTCGATGAAGCTGTCCGGGCGCACCGGATGGGCCATGGGGCCGGCGTCTTCGGCGAACTGGTGAGTGCGCAGGTAGGCGACGTCCTCGATGCGCTTGACCGTGCGCGAGTTCATGTCAGCGCTGAACTCGGCGTCGCGGAACACCGTGAAGCCCTCCTTGAGCGACAGCTGGAACCAGTCGCGGCAGGTCACGCGGTTGCCGGTCCAGTTGTGGAAGTACTCGTGCGCCACGACCCCTTCGACGCGCTGGTGGGCGGCGTCGGTGGCGGTTTCGGCACGGGCCAGCACACAGCTGGAGTTGAAGATGTTCAGGCCCTTGTTTTCCATGGCGCCCATGTTGAAGTCGTTGACCGCGACGATCATGAAGATGTCCAGGTCGTATTCACGGCCATAGACTTGTTCATCCCAGCGCATGGACTTCTTCAAGCTGGTCATGGCGTGTTCGCACTTGTCGAGGTTCTCTTCCTCGACATAGATGCGCAAGGTCACCTCACGGCCGGACTGACGGGTGAAGCTGTTCTCTACGCACCACAAGTCGCCAGCGACCAGGGCGAACAGGTAGGCCGGTTTCTTGAACGGGTCTTCCCAGGTCGCCCAATGCCGGCCGTTCTCACTCGGTCCGCTGCCGACCGGGTTACCGTTGGACAGCAACACCGGATAGCGATGCTGCTCGGCAATCACCGTGGTGGTGAACGTGCTCATCACATCCGGGCGGTCGAGGTAATAGGTGATCTTGCGAAAGCCCTCGGCCTCGCACTGGGTGCAGTACATCTTGCCCGACTTGTACAAGCCTTCCAGCGCAGTGTTGCTTTCCGGGTGAATCTTCACCGTGGTGTCGAGAGTGAAGCTAGCGGCGTTGGGCTGCAGGGTCAGGCTGTCGTCGTCGAGCTGGTAGTCGGCGGCGGACAGCGGCTGGTCATCCAGCTGCACGCTAAGCAGCTGCAACTGCTGGCCGTCGAGCACCAGCGGCGGCAGCCCAGCGCCACGCGCGGGGTTGCGGCGCATCAACAGTTGCGCATGGACCAGGCTGTGGTCCTCGAACAGCTCGAAGGTCAGGTGCGTCTCGTCGATCAGGTACTCGGGCGCCTGGTAGTCCTTGAGGTAGATCACTTGCGGTTGTTCGGTGCGCATGTGGCTGTCCTTTTTACTGATGCACGGCCAGCTGGTAGGCCGTGTATTTGCGAATATTGATCACGCCGGTGTCGAAAATCAGGTACTGACCCTTGATCCCGAGCAGGGTGCCTTCGGCGATCGGGTCCTTGTCCAAGTTGAAGCTGACGATTTTTTTCGGATAAGCCTCGACCGGATAACGCATCTCTACCACCTCAGCTTGCGGCAGCGGCTGGATCGCTTGCAGGCCAAAGCGCTCCTGCAAGGTGCGGATGCCATCGGCGCAGGCATCGAAGATCTGTTCACGGATGGCGGGCAGGTCCAGCACCTCGGCATCGCCCTTGAGCAGGGTGCGCCAGTTGGTGCGGTCGGGCACCTGGCTGCGCAGCACATCTTCGACCAGACCGGACTGCTGGCGGGTGGCCACGCGCATGATCGGCAGGGCCTGGCTGGCGCCCTGGTCGAGCCAGCGGGTGGGCAGTTGAGTGGCGCGGGTGATGCCGACCTTGATCCCCGACGAGTTGGCCAGGTAGACCACATGGTCGGTCATGCAGAACTGCTCGCCCCAGGCCGGCTCGCGGCAGGTGCCGGCGTCGTAGTGGCAGCGTTCGGGAGCCATGATGCACATGTCGCACTGGGCCAGCTTGGTCATGCATGGATAGCAGTAGCCCTGACTGAAGCTGGTCTTGGTGCGCTTGCCGCAATGGCTGCAATGAATGGCACCGAGGTATTCCAGGCGCAGCGATTTGCCGATCAGCGGATTGACTGGCACGTGCTGTTCGCCCAGGCGAAAGCTGTACTGCACGACCGGTGCTTCAAGACGCACCGCCATCTTGCTCAAAGAGCCACGAACGAGTTCGATCAATGTACCGAGTCCGACTTGAACAGAATGTTAGCGATCGGCGCGGATTTCGATGCGCACTCCTGCGGGCCCATGTAGCCGGTGCGCTGTTCTTCGGGCAGGTTTTGCATCTCCCAGGCGATCACCGCCTGCAGCGACAGCTCTTTCTGCTCGACGGTGAGCTTGCGCCCGTCAGCCCATTTACCCAGCTCCACCGCCGTTTTCAGGCTCTGGTAGATTTCCGGGGTGATGTTTTCGATCATTTGCGCGAAGGTGGACATAGGGTCTCCTGAATCAAGCCGACAGTTTACGCCGGGCAAGGCCACCGCCCAAGAGGCCAGCAAGGCATCCGATGAGCAGGCCGCCGACATGCGCGGCGTTGGCGATCTGGCCGAAGCCGAGTTGGCTGATGACGCCCGACAGGCACACCACCAGCCAGATGAGCATCATCACCAGCACGCCCTTGGGCAGGCTGTAATGCGGGTTGGGCGCCAGCCACTGATAGAGCCAGACATAGCCGAGCAGCCCATACAACACGCCAGACAAGCCACCAAACAGGCTCGGCCCGCTCACATAGTGCTGGGCCAGGTTGGATACCAGGCTGAACAACAGGGTCAGGCACAATAACACCCATGGCCCCTGGCGCAGTTCGATGCGCTTGCCCAGCTCCCAGTACCACAGGCCGTTCATCGCCAGGTGCAGCACCCCGAAGTGCAGCAGCATCGGCGACACCAGCCGCCACCATTGGCCTTCGGCCAGGCCCTGGGCCAGTGAGGTGAAGTACAGGTATTCACCCTGCACGCGAAAATCGAGGAAGGTGAACCAGCCGATAGTCGACAGGTTGTCGCCAAGGCCGGTAAGCCCGGCGACCACCACGCACAGCAGCAGGACCCCGGCCGTGACCTTGCAGGCCCGGGCCTGTTCAGCCAGTGACGGACGCTGCGGCAGATCGGCCTGGGTCTCGGCCGGCAGTTCGATCTGGTCATTGCCCTCGGGGTAGCGCTGGTACAGCTGGCGCACATCTTCAGCAAGGTTCGGCGGTGCCCACAGCACTTGCTCCTGGCCCTCCTCGACCACCCGATGCGGCACCTGCAGACGGCGCAGCAGGCTGACGAAACCACTGAGGTCGACCGCCAGCGGCAGGCGCAGCACTTCGATCACGTTCATTGATTGGCCTGCGGGCGGTCGACGTCGACCCAGACGAACTTGTGTGGGTCGATGCGGGTTTCATCATCCAACCGGTAGGCCACCAGCTTGCCGTACAGCACGGCGCTGTAATCCAGGCAGGCCAGGTTGGGGCGGATCGGCGCGGGCCGGCCGCTGCGCCAGTAATGGCCGACGAACAGCAGCGGCTCGTCTTCGTCGTAGCGCAGCAGGGCATTCTTCTGGGTGTGGCTGAGCGGCGTACTGGCCACAGCTTCAGGCAAGGCATCGGGCTGGAAGACGATATCGCCGTAGGTTTGCGGGTCTTCTTCCCAGAACTTGGTACGGAAAAAGGCCCGGGTCAGGCCGTCGCCGCCGGTCAGGGTCAAGCCGTCCGGCAGGCGCATGTCGGTACCACGCAACAGGCGGTTGCACACGGTCGAGGCGAAGCTGCCGGAAACAGCCGAGGCCTGGACGAAATGCTCGTCGATGCAACCTCGGGGGTACTGCTGAGCCAGGGGCTCGATCAGGCGTGGGTCCCAGCAGGCGTGCACCAGGCGGAACCGACCTGCGTCGACGAACAGCGGCAGCTCATAGAACCAGGCAAGAAAATCATGCCAGTCGGCCGGATGCTGGGCGAATTGGGTCAGGGTTTCATCGATCAGCCGCGCATGGCGCGGGGTGTGCTCGCGCACGAACGTCTTGCCACTGCCCGGCAGCGCCGGAGTGACCCAGGCCAGGGCGTTGTATTCATGGTTGCCCATGATGCAGAACGCCTGGCCGGCCTCGACCATGTCGTGGACGATATGCAGCGCCTCACGGATGCGCGGGCCGCGGTCGACGATGTCGCCGAGGAACAGCGCCTGGCGCCTTGGATGCCGCCAGACACCCGCCACGCGCTTGTAGCCGAGGGTGTCGAGCAGGCGTTCGAGGGTCTGTGCACAGCCATGCACGTCGCCAATGATGTCGAAACTTCGCGCCGGATCGAGCATCAGTCGCCTCCACCTCCCAGGCGGCTGCCCCAGCCGAGTTTGGTGCGGCAGACCTCGTAGTAATTGTGGTCGAGCGGATGGATCAGGCGCAGTTTCTGCGGCTTTTTGCTCACCGTGATGGTATCGCCTGGGGCGCAGGTAAAGTGGTTCTGGCCATCACAGGACACCTGCGGATAGATCTGCAGGTCTTGCGAGACGACGATCTTCAGCTCGCTGTTGCCATCGACCACGATCGGCCGGCCCGACAAGGTGTGCGGATACATCGGCACGATGACGATGGCGTCGAGCTTGGGATGCATGATCGGCCCGCCTGCCGACAGGGCGTAGGCGGTGGAGCCGGTCGGGGTGGCGACGATCAGGCCGTCGGCCTTCTGGCTGCAGACGAACTGGCCGTCGATATAGATCTCGAACTCGATCATCCGCGTCGATTTGCCGGGGTGCAGCACCACGTCGTTGAGGGCATCGCCCTGGCCGATGGCCTCGCCGTGGCGACGCACTTCGGCTTGCAGCAAAAAGCGGTTTTCCACCAGGTAATGGCCGTCGAGCACCTCGGCGACCTTGACCTCCAGTTCATCTGGGCGGATGTCGGTGAGAAAGCCCAGGCTGCCACGGTTGATGCCCAGTACCGGGATGTTGTGCCGGGCCAAGGCGCGGGCGGCGCCCAGCAGACTGCCATCGCCGCCGACCACGATGACCAGGTCGCAGACCTCGCCGAGCAGTTTGCGCGTGGAGGTCTGCAGGCCGTGGCCGGGCAGCACTTCGGCGATGGTGTCCTCGAGGATCACGTGCAGATGGCGGTCGAGGAGGAATTTTTTCAGTCGGCGAATGGTGTCGAGCACCTGGGAGCTGCCAAGGCGGCCGATGATACCGATATTGCGAAATTGCTCCATGGTGCTCCTGCAAGGCTCTGCGGCGGGTAACGATAACGAGGATTATGGGCGAAACGACCGGCTAGCGGCAAACCGGCTATGCTCGCAGGATGACGCCGTTCGCCGACCTCAGCGACCTGCCCCGCCAACTGCAGCGCCCCCACGTGCGCGATCTGGCCTGGGCGATACTGTCGCCCCCCCTGCTGGACGACCCGCCCTGCCCCCAGCGCCATCCGCTGGCGGCCAGTGCCTGGGCCGCGGACCCACAGCGCCTGGCCCACTGGCTGCGGGCGCTGGATCGCGACGAGCACGCCTTGCGCGACTGGCTGGCGCGGCTCACCAGCCGGCGCCTGGGCCTGTACTACGAAAGTCTTTGGCAATTTGCCCTGAGCCACGCCCCAGGCGTCGAGCTGCTGGCCGCCAACCTGGCCATCCGCGAGGGCGGCCACACGCTTGGCGAGCTGGACATCCTGCTGCGCGACTGCCAAGGCGTGCACCATCTGGAATTGGCGATCAAGCTCTACCTCGGCCCGCCTGGGGGCGATGGGCATGATCCGGCGCACTGGCTTGGCCCCGGTTGCCACGACCGCCTGGACCTCAAGCTGGCGCATCTGCTCGGGCATCAATTACCGATTTCGGCTCGCCCGCAAAGCCGCGCGATTCTGGCGACGCTGGGGGTGAGCGAGGTGCAGGCGCATCTATGGCTGGGGGGGTATCTGTTCTACCCAAGCCCTGGGCATGCGCAGCCACCGGCAGGCGCCAATGCCCAGCATCTGCGCGGGCGCTGGCTGCATCGGCGGGATTGGTTGGCTTATCGCTCGCGCCTGGCGGACGGCCGTTGGCAGCCCTTGGCCCGGCATGAATGGCTGGCACCGGCGCGCATCGAGCAGCCCGCGTGCTGGACAGCCGAGCGCTTTGATGGCTGGGTGGCCCAGCTCGATGGCTTTGCGCCTGCGCAGTTGCTGGTCAGGCTGGAGCAAGGTGAGGATGGCGTTTGGCAGGAGGTGGAGCGGGTGTTTCTGGTGGCTGACAGTTGGCCGCACCTGCCTGATTGAAGGGTTGAGTGGACCGGCCTCATCGCGGGGCAAGCCCGCTCCTACAAGGAACTCAGCGGCCGATCCACTCGACACCCATCTACTGGCTGTCAGGATGCATCAGCCACCGGCTCCGCCTGCGGGCAATGCGCCTGCGGATCGGCCGGCCAGAGCACCTTGCCCTTGCCATCGACCACCTGTTCAGCCCCGCAGGGCAGTCGTTTGGTGTCGAATACCACACTGCCATCCAGACGATACAGCGCGCGCAAGCTGTGCACGGCATCGTCGCCATTACCCTGCACCTGGTAGGCAAAGATCGCCCCACGCGCTTCATCGACTCGCACGTCCTGCCACTTGGCCGGCACCAGCAACTTGCCATCGAGGTTGTACAACGCGCGGTTGGCGTCGTCCGTGCTGCCTTCGGCAGCGAGCAGATGATGCTGGTCGGCAGTGAGCTTGACCGCCACGAACTGCTCCGGCTTGATCAACACCTTGCCCTTGGCGTCCATCACACCCACGGTCTGCACCGGACTGTCCATGCCAAAGACCTTGATCGATTTGCTTGGCGACTGGGCCTCGGAGAAGGCGAAGCGCTCTGACGTGATCACCCCGATCTGCCTGTAGCTGGGCTGGAACACTACCGTGCCCTGGTCCAGGTCGACGGTGCCGTAGGTGGCCAAAAATGCGCTCTGCAGCTTGCCGATGTGATTGAAGCCTGGGCGATGCCCACTCATGCCGAGCACACCCAGACCTGCATCACCGATCGAGTCGTACTGTGGCTCGATCAGCCATTTGCCGCTGTGATCGATCATGCCAGCCTTGCCGCGACCTTGTTCGGTGCGGCGCAGCTGCACCATGCCAGCGCTCTTGCCGAAGGTTTCACAGGTCTCGAAGGTGGCCTGGATGACCACCTTGCCTTGGTAGTCGAGATAACCGCAGGCGCTGTCGTAAGCGGTCTTGAACGCCACCAACCCGCCACCAGGGGTACCCAGCGAGTACTGACCGATCGGGATCAGCAGATTGCCCGCAGCATCGGCCAGCCCCACGCCAGTGACGCCTTCCTTGGCGACCACCAGATGCCCATCGGCAGCGCTTTCGATGCTGTCGAACTCAAGTTTCTGCAACACCTTGCTGGCCAGGTTGTAACCCCAGCTTTGGCCATCGTGCTCAGCCAGCACCCAATTGCCGCGCTGGGTGAAATCGTCACGCACCACCATCGAGTCGAACAGTGGTTCGCTGACCTTCTCGCCAGTGACGCTGAGGATGCCGCGCTTTTGGTTGACTTCGTAGACGATGAAATCGTTGTCGCCGCCGACGAAGACATCATCGAAAACCGCTGGCTGGACTTCCTTGCCCTGCTCATCCATGACCCCGACCTTGCCCTCGCGCACGAAGCCGAAGTAGCCCGGAGTCAGGCTGTACAACTCGTCGGTGAAGTTGGCTTTGAGCACCTGCTTGCCATCGCCACTGGCCAGGTTCCAGTAACCGTCGCGGCCAAAAATGAAGCTGTCGGTCATGGGTTGGGCGTAGATCGCCTGGTAATCGTTGTCCGGCCCTACGCGCAGCGCACCGGTCTGGTCGAGCACCGCGCATTGATCGTTGACGCAGACCGGGATGGTCATCGCACTAATCGGCTTGAGCGCCTCGGGGGTCTGCTGGCAGCCCAGCAGCAGCGTGGAAAAGGTCGAGTACAGCGCTGCCTTGGCGGCAGTCGGGAGGT
This sequence comes from Pseudomonas sp. BT-42-2, assembly GCF_025847435.2. Taxonomy (NCBI): domain Bacteria; kingdom Pseudomonadati; phylum Pseudomonadota; class Gammaproteobacteria; order Pseudomonadales; family Pseudomonadaceae; genus Pseudomonas; species Pseudomonas sp. BT-42-2. The sequence continues at coordinate 84,993 of NZ_JAOYTM010000023.1, read as the reverse complement.
GTTTCATTTACACAGAATCCTTGTGCGATAGGTGAAGCGGATACGCCAGAGTCAATAGCTCAGTGCCATCATCCAGTTTGCTATGTCGGCACTGTTTACTCGATCTGAAGCAAAGAAATATTCCAGCCAGCGGGTAGAGTTAAGCCAGGTGCCAGCAAGAGCGCCGTTTTCGACCTGATGACCTGAACAAGAGGACCGCCCATGCTGTCATCCACCCCCGCCTCACACTACGCACGCCTGTCGATCGCCCTGCACTGGCTGATGCTGGTGCTGCTGGCAGCCGTGTACGCCTGCATCGAGCTGCGCGGCCTGTTCCCCAAGGACAGCGCCGAGCGCAATCTGATGAAAGACCTGCACTTCATGCTGGGCCTGACGGTGTTCGTGCTGGTCTGGCTGCGCCTGGCCATGCGCATGCTGCGCCCGGCGCCGGCGATCGTACCCAAGCCCCCGGCCTGGCAGACGGGCCTTGGCCACCTGGTACACGCGCTGCTGTACCTGATGATGATCGGCCTGCCGCTGGCCGGCTGGCTGATTCTCAGCGCGGCGGACAAGCCGATTCCGTTCTATGGACTGGAACTGCCCGCGCTGATTGGCGCCGACCCGGATCAGGCCAAGTTCATCAAGGGCTGGCACGAGCGGATTGGCAGTTGGGGCTATTGGCTGATTGGCCTGCATGCCCTGGCCGGGCTGTATCACCACTACGTGCGGCGCGACAACACCCTGCTGCGCATGCTGCCCTACAAGTAACCGCGGCGGCCCTGCAGCCCGCCTGTGTGCACGAAAATCAGGCGGCTGCCGGGGGCAAACAAGCCTGCCTCGGCTTGCTCACGCAGGGCCAGCAGGGCCTTGCCGGTGTACAGGGCCTCGAGCGGCAGGCCGCTGTCGCGCTCGGTTCGCTCGATGAAGGCCAGCAGCTCGGCATCGATGCGGGCAAAGCCGCCACGGCAGGCATCGTGCAACTGGTAGCCGCTTTCGCCGACCAGGCCTGCAACCGTCTGCGCAACGCCGTGATCAGCGGGCACAGCCAGCGCCCCGTGTACCGGGCGCCTGCCCGCCTCGGCCAGGACCAGGCCGGCCAGGGTCGTGCCAGTCCCTGCTGCGAGCCACCAGCTATCGTAATCATCCCAGCCTAGCGCACCCAACTGGACCTGCGCCTGCTCGACGATAAGCCGGCAACCCTGCGCACCTGCCAAGCCACCTCCGCCTTCGGGGATGCACTGCCAACCTGGATAACGCGCCTGCCACGGCGCCCAGAAACCCGGTTCATGGCGCGCGCGGTAGCCGCCATAGCCGAGCCAGTGTAGGTGCATGCCCAGGGCTTGAAGATCGCGCACGGTTGGCGTGTCTTGGGGATGGCCGCGAAGCAGGCCGGCGGTGGCGAAGCCAAAGCGCTTGCCGGCGGCGGCAAGGGCGTGCAGATGGTTGGAATGATTACCGCCGAGGCTGATCAGGCCGGGGGCTTGGGCGTTTTTAGCCTGGATCAGGTGATCGCGCAGCTTGAACCATTTGTTGCCGCTGATCAGCGGGTCGATCAGGTCCAGGCGCAAGACCGCAGCTTGGATGCGGGCGTGGTCGAGCCATGGGATTGGCAACCGTTGCAGTGGGGCGATGGGGAGACAGTCGAAATCAGCAATCATGGGGCGAGTCTATCAGCTGCCTGGGCCGATGCTATCGCGTGGCAAGCCCGCTCCCACAGAGGTTGTGAAGATCCCTGCAAGAGCGGGCTTGCCCCGCTTAGTCAGCCCAGATGCCTACAGCTCAGCCGCCAAGCGCGAGCCTTGATTGATCGCCCGCTTGGCATCCAACTCTGCTGCCACATCGGCGCCGCCGATCAGGTGCACCGACTGCCCCGCCGCAACCAAGCCTTGGTGCAATTCGCGCATTGGCTCCTGGCCTGCGCAGATCACCACGTTATCCACCGCCAACACCTGCGGCTCGCCTTCGCCGATGCGCACATGCAGGCCGTCGTCATCGATCCCGAGGTATTCGACACTGTTGAGCATCTGCACCTGTTTGTTCTTCAAACCCGTGCGGTGAATCCAGCCAGTGGTCTTGCCCAGGCCATCGCCGACCTTGGTTTTCTTGCGTTGCAGCAGGTACACCTGGCGCGCCGGCGCGTGTGGCTGGGCCTTGATCCCGGCAACGCCGCCACGGGCTTGCAGTTGGGCATCGATACCCCACTCTTTCCAGAACGCTTCACGGTCCTGGCTGGTAGCCACGCCCTTGTGTACCAGGTACTCGGAAACGTCAAAACCAATCCCGCCCGCGCCAATCACTGCCACGCGGTTACCCACCGGTTTGCGCTCGAGCAGCACGTCCAGGTAGTTGAGCACCTTGGCGTGGTCGATGCCGGGGATGGCTGGGTTACGGGGGGAGATACCGGTGGCGAGGATGATCTCGTCAAAGCCGGCGGACACCAGCTCATCGACGCCCACCCGGGTATTGAGGCGCAACTCGACCCCAGTGGACTTCACTTTGTTGGCAAAGTAGCGCAGGGTCTCGAAGAATTCTTCCTTGCCGGGCACCCGCTTGGCCACGTTGAACTGCCCGCCAACTTCGCCCGCCGCATCGAACAGGGTCACCTGGTGACCACGCTCGGCGGCCACGGTGGCGGCGGCCAGCCCAGCCGGGCCGGCGCCAACTACCGCGATGCGCTTGGCCTGGGCAACCGGCAGGTAGTTCAGCTCGGTTTCGTGGCAGGCGCGCGGGTTGACCAGGCAGCTGGTCAACTTGCCGCCAAAGGTGTGGTCCAGGCAGGCCTGGTTGCAGCCGATGCAGGTATTGATCAGATCCGCACGGCCAGCAGCGGCCTTGTTGACGAAGTCTGGATCGGCCAGGAACGGCCGGGCCATCGACACCATGTCGGCATCGCCTTCGGCCAGCACCGCTTCGGCCACTTCCGGGGTGTTGATGCGGTTGGTGGTGATCAGCGGAATCTGCACCTCGCCGCGCAATTTGGCGGTGACCTTGCTGAAGGCCGCGCGCGGTACTTTGGTGGCGATGGTCGGAATGCGCGCCTCGTGCCAGCCGATACCAGTGTTGATCAGGGTGGCGCCAGCCTTTTCGATGGCCTTGGCCAACAGCACGATCTCGTCCCAGCTACTGCCGCCCTCGACCAGGTCGAGCATCGACAGGCGGAAAATGATGATGAAGTTCGGCCCTACCGCTGCACGCACGCGGCGGACGATCTCGATCGCCAGACGCATGCGGTTCTCGTAACTGCCACCCCAACGGTCGGTGCGCTGGTTGGTGTGCGCGGCGAGGAACTGGTTGATGAAGTAGCCTTCCGAACCCATGATCTCGACGCCGTCGTAACCGGCACGTTGGGCGAGCGCTGCGCAGTTGACGAAGTCGTGGATCTGTTTCTCGATGCCCTCCTCGTCCAGCTCCTTGGGCTTGAACGGATTGATTGGCGCTTGAATGGCGCTGGGTGCCACCTGCCGCGGGCTATAGGCATAGCGCCCAGCGTGGAGGATCTGCAAACAGATCTTGCCGTCCGCCGCGTGCACGGCGTCGGTGACGATGCGGTGCTTGTCGGCCTCTTCCTCGGTGCTCAACTTGGCCGCGCCCGAGTACACCCCACCTTCATCGTTTGGCGCAATACCGCCGGTGACCATCAGGCCAACCCCGCCACGGGCGCGCTCGGCAAAGTACGCAGCCATGCGCTCGAAGCCGCCTGGGCGCTCTTCGAGGCCGGTGTGCATCGAGCCCATCAGGGTGCGGTTGCGCAGCGTGGTGAAGCCCAGGTCCAACGGGGCGAGCAGGTGCGGGTAACGGTCGGCGGCCATGGATGTACTCCCCATGTGGCGTGATCACGGTATGCGGGTGCCTCACGTACCACGCGGGCCCCGTCGTTTATCTGGTGACGACATTAAACAGCCGTTTGAACCGGCTCAATGATCGAAACTGACAACTTATTGATCCTGCTGCACAGCAGGTCTACCCTAGGACACCTTTGTTCCGATGGTGCCTGACCGCTTCATGCGCAAACTCCTGGCAAGCGCCCTGGCGCTGGTGATGATCGCCGCCCTGTGTGGCTATGGTTTCTGGACCCTGCAGCGTCCGGAAGGCCACTACCTCTCCGATTTGCGCATCGAACTGGCGCTCAACCAGGGGGTGCCGGGCGAGCACGGCAACCTGCTGGGCGTCGAGCCGCAGCTCAACCCCAGTGATTACCAGAACCTGCAACGCCTGCACCGCAAGCTGTCGGCCTATCTGCAACAAGCGCGCGGCCAAGGCTTGATCAACTCGCGCACAGTGGTCGTGCTGCCTGAACACATCGGCACCTGGTTGTGGGCGCGCGGCGAAAAAAACCAGCTGTACCAGGTCACCCAGCAGCGCGAGGCGGTGCAGTGGCTAGAGTTGAGCAACCCGCTGCGCTATGGCTTGGCCATGCTCTGGGCCACCGGCGATGATCGCCGCGCCGACGCCCATCTACGGATGAAGGCCGGGCAAATGGCCGCCGACTATCAAACCCTGTTTGGCGGCCTGGCCAAGGAGTTCGGCGTAACCTTGGTGGCGGGCTCGATCGTGTTGCCGGCCCCTTATGTGGAAAAAGGTGTGCTGTATGCGGGCAACGGCCCGCTGTTCAACAGCAGCCTGGTTTTCGGCAGCAATGGCGCCGTGCTCGGTCAGCCACAACTGCAGCAATTCCCCGACAGCGAGGTGCGCCGCTACATTCATGACGGTCGCAAGCACCCCCTGCAAGTGATTCAGACCCCCGCGGGTCGGCTTGGCGTGCTGGTGGGCAGCGACAGCTGGTACCCAGAAAACTACCGCCAGCTGGCTGGGCAATCGGTGCAGTTGATCGCCAATCCGGTGTTTCTCAGCGGCAAGGGCAGCTGGAGTGCACCTTGGCGCGGTAACCGCCATCAGGATGCTGCCGCCAACCTGCCGGTGCAGCGCGGCGAGGTCAGCGAGCAGACGGCCTGGCAACAACTGACCTTGGCCGCCAACGCCGGCATCACCAGCATGAGCGTGTTTCTGCGTGGCCAGTTCTGGGAGCTGGGCGGCGATGGCCAAGGTTTTGCCAACCATGCTGGCGAGCAACTGGCCGGCAGCCAGCACCCTGGTGCGCGCTTGCTCAACCTGTGGTTGTGACCGATGCCGCGCCCCCGCGTACGCCTGGGTGACCTTTCGGTAGGTTTCGTCCAGCCGCTGGCCGAGGCCTTGCGCCAGGCAGGCCACGACCCGCTGCCGCTGCTGCACCGCTATGGGCTGGATGCGGCGCGTGTTGCCGAGCCCTGTGCACGCCTGTCGATTCCGCGCTACATGCACCTGGGGCATGCCGCCATCGAGCTCAGTGGCGATCCGGCGCTGGGCCTGCGCATGGGGCAATTGAGCCGCCTTGCGCAAGCGGGCCTGGCTGGCGTCACGGCAGCCCAAGCACCCAGCGTAGGTGAAGCTGCGCGCACCTTGCTGCGCTACGAGCCACTGTATGCGGCCAACTATCGCGGCCGCTCGCTGTTCATCGAGGACGCTCAGGGCGCCTGGCTGCGCTTCTACTCGATCAGCCCCTACAACGGTTACAACCGCTTCGTGGTCGACTCGCTGCTGGCCGGCTGGCTGGCCCAGCTGGGCCAGTTGGCAGGGGTACAGGTGGTGGCCGAGCGCATGGACATCGAATTCGACGCCCCGTGCTATGCAAGCCAGTACCAAGCCCTGTGCAGCAACAGCGTGCAGTTCGGCGCGGCGCACAATCAATTGCACCTGAGTCGAGAAACGCTGTCGCTGGCCAATCCCCAGCACTGCCCCAGCACTTGGCAGCACCTGTTACAGCTGTGCGAGGCAGAACTCGCCCAGCGCACCCGTGTGCGTAGCCTTGGCGAGCGCATTACCCATCTGCTCGGGCCATTGCTCAATGGCGGTCGGGAACCTGACCTGGAAGAGGTGGCGCAGCACCTGCAACTGCCGACCTGGACCTTGCGGCGCAAGCTGGCCGAAGAAGGCACGCGGTTTCGCAACCTGCTCAACGACACGCGGCGCGACTTGGCCGAGACCTATATACGCGACACGGAACTGGCCTTTGGCGAGATCGCCTATCTGTTAGGGTTTGCCTCGGCTGAGGCCTTCCAGCGCGCATTCAAGCGCTGGACGGGCCTGACACCGGGAGAGTTTCGCCGCCATCAGCGGCGCACCGGCTAGAGCTCGGTGGCGTCGTCGACAGGTTCCGGGATGTCCAGTTCGTAGGCCTGGAATTCGAGCAGTTCTTCTTGATAATCGTCCATCGCCCTACGTCCTCTTCACTCATGACTTGTTTAGTGTCCAGGCCAAGCTAAGCCGGCCGGATGAACCATTGATGACAGTCTTATGAGTGGTAAACGTAGCAGTGGTTCGAAACGTTATCAGGGGCAAGCTGTAACAGAAGTTTATGCGCTAGCAGCGCCGGCCTCTTCGCGGGCAAGCCCGCTCCCACAGGTACCGCGCTGGCTTCGAACTCAACGGGGTGCCTGTGGGAGCGGGCTTGCCCGCGAAGAGGCCGGCACAGCCCCCGTGATCAATTAAAGCGGCGCAGGAGCCGGCTCAGTGACGGGAGCCTGTTGCTGCACTTGGATTGGCGTAGCCTCGCTAGGCGGCGCAATCGGCTGGGAGCCCTGACTGTCATCCACCGCCGGCGCTGGCTGGACTTCACTGGCAGGCGCAACCGCGGCCGGCGCAGGGGGCGCAATGGGCTCAGTCGCAGGCGCTACAATCGGTGCCTCGACCGGTGCTGTAGCCGCAGGCTGCTCGCTGGCGGCAACCGCAGGCGTGCCCTGCGGTGCTGGCGCCAAGGCGGAAGGTGCCTGCTCAGGCAAGCCCAAGGCCGGCGCTGGTTTGTCAGCTTTCGGCGCCTCAGCCTGGGGCTGGGCCTTCTTGGTTTTCTTCGGTTTGGGCAGGAAGCTTTCGACCAAGGCGAAATAACGCTCGTAGAACTGCGGCGCAGTCACCGTCTCGCTGGCAACCTTGACCATGGAGTCGTCGCTAGAGCCAATGGGCATCGACACCGAGCCCAATACACCGACGCCAAGGCTGGCAGAGGTGTTGGATTTTTTCAGCGCATAGCGATCCTGCAGGGCGTTGGCGAACATGGTCGAGCGCTGTTCGTCGCTGCTGTCAGGCGCGCAGGTGACGTTGAAGCTGATCTGCAGGTGGTTTTCGCTGTTCTGCTGAAAGCTTTTGTTACCAGCGATCTGATTGGCACCGCTGCTGGTGATGATGTAGCCCTGGCTGAGCAAGGCACGACGGGCGGCCTCGCAGGAGCCGGCTTCACTGACCGGGAAGCTGCGCGAGAAGGTGCCCGAGTCATCGAAGTTCTCGTGCTCGTAGACTGCGGTTTTTTTTGAGGAGCAACCGGATACGCCCGCCAGCACAAGGGCCAGCCCGAGCGCACCGAAGACGGATGATCTGGACATCTTAGATACCGGAAAAAGACGAATGGCGCCTATTGTGCATCACATCACCCGGTACTGAAACCGCTGATCGGTGAAGACACTGTCAGGTTCGTGTAAATCTTGCGCCATGGAGAAACACTAGGCTTTAGAAACAAAAAAAGCGACCCGAAGGTCGCTTTCTCTGTGTTGCCTCAGGCGTTCAAGGGGCCTGGAGGCGAAGATGGCGCAGCGGACGGGACTCGAACCCGCGACCCCCGGCGTGACAGGCCGGTATTCTAACCGACTGAACTACCGCTGCGTATCATTCAGGCTTGCACCCGATTGAAACTGGGATCTGCTTTCCAAGTCGCACTTGGAAGTCAGGCACAAAAAAAGCGATATCTTGATCGCTTCTCTTGTTTCGCTGCGAGGCGTTCAAGGGGCCTCGTAGCAGAAGATGGCGCAGCGGACGGGACTCGAACCCGCGACCCCCGGCGTGACAGGCCGGTATTCTAACCGACTGAACTACCGCTGCGTATCGTTCAGGCTTGCGCCCGATTGAAACTGGGATCTGGCACCAAGGCTTGGCCTTAGTACCTCAGACCGGTGACAAGCACCCATCTGGAGAAAAGTGGCGCAGCGGACGGGACTCGAACCCGCGACCCCCGGCGTGACAGGCCGGTATTCTAACCGACTGAACTACCGCTGCGCATAGTGGACTTGCGTCCTGTTCCTCTCGATTAGGAAGCTTCTTGCGAAGGCTCCAAGTTCAGGAACATCTCAGGAAGTGGTGGGTGATGACGGGATCGAACCGCCGACCCTCTGCTTGTAAGGCAGATGCTCTCCCGGCTGAGCTAATCACCCATTGTGCTGCTTGTGTTGCGTGTTACGTTTGCTTCGCTGAGGCCGCGAAATTTACGCAGGTACCGATGCTAAGTCAATACCCCCATTGAATTTTTTTTCAAAAAGAGCGAAAACCATAGGTCTTCTGCAGAGTGGGCTTGCCGGTAAAGAGGTTGGCCCTGGCAACACCACCATCCTCGCGCAGAAACGAAAAAGAGGCCCTATGGCCTCTTCGTCTCTTTTTGCTTACCGCTCAGGTGTAGATCATCTTACGGCTCATGCCGCCGTCGACCACAAACTCCTGGCCGGTGACAAACCCCGCCTGCCTGGACAACAGCCAGGCCACCAGCGCCGCGACATCTTCCACGGTCCCTACCCTGCCCGCAGGATGCTGGGCATGGTCAGCTTCGCTCAATGGCTCGGCACGGCGCTGGGCAGGATCACGCGCATCGATCCAACCCGGACTGACTGCATTGACCCGGATCTCCGGACCCAGGCTCATCGCCAGGGCGTGGGTCAGCGCCAGCAGGCCACCCTTGCTCGCCGCATAAGCCTCGGTATCGGGCTCGGACTGGCGCGCACGGGTCGAGGTCAGATTGACGATCGCCCCGCCATGGGCGCGCAGATAAGGTGCACAGTGCTTGGCCAACAGCATCGGCCCATTGAGGTTGACCGCCAGCACCCGATTCCATTGAGCCAGGCTCAAACTCTCGAGAGTGTGGTTGTGCGGGTTGGCAATGGCCGCGTTGCACACCAACGCGTCCAACCGACCAAACTGCCCAAGCACCTCGGAGACCCCGGCACTGACCTGGGCTTCGTCGGCGACATCCATGGTGATGAACCAGGCATTGTCGCCAAGTGCCTTCGCCACCTTGGCGCCGCGCGGGCGGTCAAGGTCGCTGAGTACCACCTGCCAACCTTCGCAGATCAGCCAGGCAGCGATGCCCAGGCCGATGCCGCGTGCGGCACCGGTAACCAGGGCTACCCGCCCGTTATGGCCCGGTTCGCCGCCCTTCCAGTCGATCACAGCGCAGCCAGCCCACGTGCCAGGTCGGCTTGCAGGTCAGCGACATCTTCCAGGCCCACTGCAATGCGGATCAGGCTGTCGCGGATTCCGGCAGCCTCGCGCTCTTGCGGCGACAGACGGCCGTGGGAGGTGGTGGCCGGGTGGGTGATGGTGGTCTTGCTATCACCCAGGTTAGCGGTGATCGAGAGCAGACGCGTGGCATCGATGAAGCGCCAGGCGCCGTCTTTGCCGCCCTTGACCTCAAAGCTCACCACTGCGCCGAAATCGCTCATCTGGCGCTTGGCCAACTCATGCTGTGGATGGCTGGCAAGACCGGCGTAGTGGACTTTCTCCACGCCCTCTTGCTGCTCCAGCCACTGCGCCAGCGCCTTGGCGCCCTCGCAATGGGCACGCATGCGCAGCTTGAGCGTTTCCAGGCCTTTGAGGAACACCCAGGCGTTGAATGGGCTCAAAGTCGGCCCCGCAGTGCGCAGGAAGCCCACCACTTCTTTCATCTGCTCGCTACGCCCCGCCACGGCGCCGCCCATGCAACGGCCCTGGCCGTCGATGAACTTGGTCGCCGAATGCACGACGATGTCGGCCCCGAGCTTGAGCGGCTGCTGCAGCGCCGGGGTGCTGAAGCAGTTGTCCACCACCAGCATTGCACCACGGGCATGGGCGATCTCGGCCAGCGCAGCGATATCCACCAGTTCTGCCAAGGGGTTGGATGGCGACTCGACGAACAGCAGCTTGGTGTTGGCCTTGATGCCCCGCTCCCAACCGCTCAGGTCAGCCAGCGGCACGTAGTCCACTTGCACGCCAAAGCGCTTGAAATACTTCTCAAACAGGCTGATGGTCGAGCCGAACACACTCTGCGACACCAGCACATGGTCACCGGCGCTGCACAGTGCCATCACCGTGGACAGGATCGCCGACATGCCAGTGGACGTACCCACGGCCTGTTCTGCGCCTTCCAACGCCGCCAGGCGCTCTTCGAAGGCACGCACGGTCGGGTTGGTGTAGCGCGAATAGACGTTGCCCGGTGTTTCACCGGCAAAGCGCGCAGCCGCATCGGCAGCCGTGCGAAATACATAGCTGGAGGTGAAGAACAGCGGGTCGCTGTGCTCAGCCTCCGGCGTGCGGTACTGACCGGCGCGTACCGCCAGGGTGTCGAAACCGACACCCTCGAGGTCGCTGTCCAGTCGCCCGGCATCCCATTGATCAGTCATGCCGTCGCTCCCAAATCAGTTGTTGTACAGGTCGATGATCGCGCTGACTGCCTGAGTCTTGACCTTGGCCGCATCGTTGCGAGCCTGCTCGATGCGTTCCAGGTAGGCGTCGTCGATGTCGCCGGTGACGTACTCACCGTCGAACACTGCGCAATCGAAATGCTCGATCTTGATCTTGCCGCCACCGACCGATTCGATCAGGTCTGGCAGGTCTTGGTAGACCAGCCAATCGGCGCCGATCAACTCGGCCACCTGGTCGGTGGTACGGTTGTGGGCGATCAGTTCGTGAACACTCGGCATGTCGATGCCGTAGACGTTGGGGTAACGCACCGCCGGAGCGGCGGAGCAGAAGTAGACGTTCTTCGCACCGGCCTCGCGGGCCATCTGGATGATCTGCTTGCACGTGGTGCCACGCACGATCGAGTCGTCGACCAGCATCACGTTCTTGCCGCGGAACTCCAGTTCGATGGCGTTAAGTTTCTGGCGGACCGATTTCTTGCGGGCGGCTTGGCCGGGCATGATGAAGGTACGGCCGATGTAGCGGTTCTTGACGAACCCTTCGCGGAACTTGACGCCCAGGTGGTTGGCCAGCTCCAGCGCGGCGGTACGGCTGGTGTCCGGGATCGGGATAACCACGTCGATGTCGTGTTCAGGGCGCTCGCGGCGGATTTTCTCGGCCAGTTTCTCACCCATGCGCAGACGCGCCTTGTACACCGAGACGCCATCCATGATCGAGTCAGGACGGGCCAGGTAGACGTGTTCGAAGATGCACGGCTTGAGCTGCGGGTTGGTCGCGCACTGCTTGGTGTACAGCTGGCCTTCTTCGGTGATGTACACCGCTTCGCCCGGCGCCAGGTCGCGGATCAGGGTGAAGCCGAGCACGTCCAGCGCCACGCTTTCCGAGGCGATCATGTACTCGACGCCTTCGTCGGTGTGACGCTGGCCGAATACCACTGGGCGGATACCGTTAGGGTCACGGAAGCCGACGATGCCGTAGCCGGTGATCATCGCCACCACCGCGTAGCCGCCGACGCAGCGGCTGTGCACATGGGAAACCGCAGCGAATACATCTTCTTCGGTCGGCTGCAACTTGCCGCGTACGGCCAGCTCGTGGGCGAACACGTTGAGCAGCACTTCCGAATCGGAGTTGGTGTTGACGTGGCGCAGGTCAGACTCGTAGATCTCCTTGGCCAGCTGCTCGACGTTGGTCAAGTTGCCGTTGTGCGCCAGGGTGATGCCGTAAGGCGAGTTGACGTAGAACGGCTGGGCTTCGGCCGAAGTCGAGCTGCCCGCGGTCGGGTAGCGCACATGGCCGATACCCATGTGGCCGACCAGGCGCTGCATGTGCCGCTGCTGGAAGACGTCGCGCACCAGACCATTGTCCTTGCGCAGGAACAACCGGCCGTCATGGCTGGTCACGATACCGGCAGCATCCTGGCCGCGGTGCTGAAGGACCGTTAGCGCGTCATACAGCGCCTGATTGACGTTCGACTTACCGACAATACCGGTGATGCCACACATGCGACGCAACCCCTACTTTGATGAAACTTGAGTGAAGAGCGCTCAAGGCCTGGCAGGCCCGAGCAACTGTTCCTTGAACGGAAGATCAGCAGGTACGCTGACCCCACTGGACATCCACTGACCGGTCATCCCTAGGATAAGGTTTTTTGACCAGTCAGCGACCAATAGAAATTGTGGTATCAGGCGTGATTCCTGCCACCATGGATCCTGTTGCACCGGCCCCAGGCTCAGCAGCCCGACCGCCACGACGACCAGCAAGGCACCCCGGGCGGCGCCAAAGGCCATGCCCAGGAAGCGATCGGTACCGGACAGCCCGGTTACGCGGATCAGCTCGCCTATCAAGAAATTGAGCATCGCCCCAACGATCAGGGTGGCGATGAAAAGAATGGTACAGCCGGCGATGACCCGTGCCGAAGGCGTCTGGATATAGCTTTCCAGGTACTGCGACAAAGAACCGCCGAACATCCAGGCCACAGCGCCCGCCACTATCCAGATGATAAGCGACAGGGCTTCCTTGACGAAGCCGCGTGTAAGACTGATCAATGTGGAAACGGCGATGATCGCGATGATCGCCCAATCAACCCAGGTAAATGCCACGGTGCTGCCTGCAGACGTTTGAGGCGGCGCATTTTACCAGAGCGGCGGGCCGGGGGTAAGCGGAATGTCGGGGGGGTGAGGCATTGGCATTACCGGCATGGCCTCAAGGGACTGTTTACCCCGGCTACTGCTATCGCGGGGCAAGCCCGCTCCCACGTAGCAAGCGTAGACTCCACAATTCTGGCCTGGCAGGTACCGCGTGGGAGCGGGCTAGCCCCGCGATAGCCTCAGGCCAGGCAGCAAATACCTTGAACACGAAGGCGCCCGTGGTCAGCTACGCTCCGGCTGGAACCTGACCACGAAGCCCTTGAGCTTGTGCTGGCGATTGATCACATCACGCAGACGCTCGGCCTCGGCGCGCTCGATCAATGGCCCGACATACACCCGGTTCATGCCATCGGCAGAACGGATATAGGCGTTGTAGCCCTGGCTACGCAGGGTTTTCTGCAGATTATCGGCACCGGTACGATTGGACAGGCTGGCCAACTGGATCGACCAGCTCACCGGCAGGCCATTGGCATCGATCTTCGACGGTGCTACAGGCTTCGCGGCGCTCGCTGCTGGCGCCGGCGCTGGAGTGGCCGCCGGGCGAGTCTCGACCTTGGCCGCTGGCGCCGGCGCTACCGGCTTGACAGCAGGTGCCTGGGCCTGCGGCGCGGCAGACGGCGCTGGCGCAATCGGCTGGCTCGGCGTGCTCGCCGGCGCAGTCGACTCATCGACGACCACTGGCGGCTGCTCGGACATATCCGTTACCGGCTGCTGCTCAGGCACCTGGATCGTCTCGACCTGCACTTGCGGCAGGCTCGGCATTGCCGGCGCCTGCGGCGCATCGACCTGGACCTGACGCATTTCGTCCTCGCGGGTGAACAACATCGGCAAGAAGATCACCGCCAGCGCCACCAACACCAGCGCACCGACCATGCGCTGTTTCATTCCCTTATCCAGCACTGCCATCTACTCCACCCTCAGGAGCCTGCCGCTCAAGCCATTCCAGGGCCTGACCGACACAGAAAAACGAACCGAACAGCACGATCTGAACATCTGCCGTCGCCTGCGCGCACTGCCCTTCCAAAGCAGCCTCGACGCTGGCATAAGACTTCACCGTAGCGCCGAGGTTCGTCAAGGCCGTTGCCAACTCAGCCGCCGGGCGCGTGCGCGGCGTAGCCAAAGGTGCCACGGCCCAGTTGTCGAACAAGCCCTGCAGCGGCGCTACTACGCCTTGCAGGTCTTTGTCGGCGAGCAGGCCGAACACCGCCAGGCGCTTGCCCAGCGGCGGCCGTGCGGCGAGGCGACGAGCTAGGTATTCGGCAGCATGGGGGTTGTGCCCCACATCCAAGAGCAGCTCAATGCGCTTGCCCTGCCAGACCACTGCACGACGGTCCAGACGACCGGTGATGCGAGTATCGAGCAGGGCCTGGCGGACTTGCCCGGCCTCCCACGGCAAGCCCATCAGCAGGTAGGCCTGCAACGCCAGGGCAGCGTTTTCCATTGGCAAGTCGAGCAGCGGCAAGTCGTGCAACTCGACCGCCGTGCCATCGAGCTTGCGCCCACGCCACTGCCAATGATTGGCCGTCTCGGCCAGATCGAAATCGCGCCCGCGCAGCAACAGCGGGCAGGCCAACTCGCGGGCCTTGTCGAGCAGCGGTTGCGGGGGCAGCAGATCGCCACACAGGGCCGGCTTGCCCGGGCGGAAGATGCCGGCCTTCTCGAAGGCCACCGACTCGCGGCTATCGCCCAGGTAGTCGACATGATCGACGCCAATACTGGTAACCAGTGCGAGGTCGGCATCGACCAGGTTGACCGCATCCAGCCGGCCACCGAGGCCGACTTCGAGCACCACGGCATCCAGCGCAGATTGCTGGAACAGCCAGAACGCCGCCAGGGTGCCCATTTCGAAATAGGTCAGGGAAATCTCGCCGCGCGCCGCCTCGACGGCGGCGAAGGCTTGGCACAACTGCTCATCGCTGGCGTCGACGCCATCGATGCGCACCCGCTCGTTGTAATGCAGCAGGTGCGGCGAGCTGTAGACGCCGACCTTGAGGCCCTGGGCCTGGAGCAAGGCGGCGACGAAGGCACAGGTCGAACCCTTGCCGTTGGTACCGGTAACGGTCACTACCCGAGGTGCCAGCTTGCCCAGCTCGAGCCGCTGGAGAACCTGTTGCGAACGCTCCAGGCCCATGTCGATGGCCGAAGGGTGCAACTGCTCGAGATAGGCGAGCCAGTCGCCGAGGGTACGTTGAGTCATTACGCGACGGCCGCCACTTCCTGAGCTTCGGCCGGGGTCGGCTGGCCAGTCATCTGTGCCAGCAGACGAGCCAGGCGCGGACGCAGGTCCTGACGCGAGATGATCAGGTCGATGGCGCCGTGCTCGAGCAGGAACTCACTGCGCTGGAAGCCTTCTGGCAGCTTCTCGCGAACGGTCTGCTCGATGACACGCGGGCCGGCAAAGCCGATCAGCGCCTTGGGCTCGCCCACGATTACATCGCCGAGCATCGCCAGGCTGGCGGAAACGCCACCGTAGACCGGGTCGGTCAGCACGGAAATGAACGGAATGCCTTCTTCGCGCAGGCGCGCCAGCACTGCCGAGGTCTTGGCCATCTGCATCAGCGAGATCAGCGCTTCCTGCATACGTGCACCGCCCGAGGCGGAGAAGCAGATCATCGGGCAGCGGTTTTCCAGCGCGTAGTTGGCGGCACGGACGAAACGCTCACCGACGATGGCACCCATCGAGCCCCCCATGAAGGAGAACTCGAAGGCGCTGACCACAATCGGCATGCCCATCAGGGTGCCGCTCATGGAGATCAGGGCGTCTTTCTCGCCGGTCTGCTTCTGCGCGCCAGCCAGGCGGTCCTTGTACTTCTTGCCGTCGCGGAATTTCAGGCGGTCAACCGGCTCCAGATCGGCACCGAGCTCGGCACGGCCGTCGGCGTCGAGGAAGATGTCGATGCGCGCACGGGCGCCGATACGCATGTGATGATTGCACTTGGGGCAGACATCCAGGGTCTTTTCCAGCTCCGGACGATACAGCACGTTCTCGCAGGCTGGGCACTTGTGCCACAGGCCTTCCGGCACCGAGCTCTTCTTCACCTCGGAACGCATGATCGATGGGATCAGTTTGTCGACTAACCAGTTGCTCATGCTTTCTTTCTCCAGTATTTGGCGGGCGGGGACCGATCTGGCCGGCCATGCCCTACCCTTGAGCTCATATTCTTCAATGAAACGATGATGGACCGGCTCCGGGGCCCGCTACTGTGCGAAGCCACCCGAACGACCGAACCCTCTTCAATCTGTCATGCCAGCGTCATCGACACCGACTCTGCACCTGGCTGCGCCTGCAACAGCACGCGCGCCTGGCAGCACAAGGCTGCGATAGCTATGGACGATGGCGCGCGGCCAGCCGTCACATCTGCCTTCACGCCTGCTTCACCGCACGCACGAACGCCTCGATCTTGGCGGCGTCCTTGATACCCTTGGCCTGCTCGACTCCACCGCTGACATCCACCGCGTACGGGCCAACCTGGGCAATCGCCTGGCCGACGTTGCCCGGGTTCAGACCACCGGCGAGGATAATCGGTTTACTCAGACGCTGCGGCACCAGCGACCAGTCAAAAGCTTCGCCAGTCCCCCCCGGGACGCCGGCGACGAAGGTATCCAGGAGAATCCCGCTGGCATTGGCGTAGTGCTTGCACTGAGCTTCAAGGTCATCGCCAGGACGCACCCGCAAGGCCTTGATCCAGGGCCGGTGAAAACCGTCGCAGTCAGCCGGGGTTTCGTCGCCATGGAACTGTAGCAGGTCCAGCGGTACCGCCTCGAGGATCTCGTTGAGTTCGCAGCGCGAGGCATTGACGAACAGGCCAACGGTGGACACGAACGGCGGCAGCGCGGCGATGATCGCCCGCGCCTGCTGCACGTCCACCGCACGCGGGCTCTTGGCATAGAAGACCAGGCCGATGGCATCGGCGCCGGCTTCGGCGGCGGCCAGGGCGTCTTCGATGCGGGTAATCCCGCAGATCTTGCTGCGAACGTTGCTCATGGACGGCGAACCTTGAGTAATCGGTGAAAGGCCGGATGTTAGCAAATCACTTTTCGCCCGTCAGTCTGCCAAGGCGTCGAAACCGGTGAGAAAGTGTGGACCAATGTAACGCTGGGGCAAGACGAACTGCTCAGGGTACTCCACCTGCACCAGGTACAGGCCATACGGATGCGCGGTCACCCCGGCCTCGCGGCGATCGCGGCTTTGCAGCACTTCGCGGGCCCACTCGATCGGCCGCTCGCCACTGCCAATGCTCATCAGCACCCCGGCGATGTTGCGTACCATGTGATGGAGGAACGCCGTGGCGCGAATGTCCAGTACGATCATCTGGCCATGGCGGGTGACCCGCAGGTGGTACATGTGCTTGACCGGCGATTTGGCCTGGCACTGGCTGGCACGAAAAGCGCTGAAATCATGTGTACCGAGCAAAAACTGCGCCGCTTCGGCCATACGCTCGACGTCCAGCGGGCGGTGGTTCCAGGTGACTTCCTCGGCCAGGTGCGCCGGGCGGATCGGATCGTTGTAGATGACGTAGCGGTAGCGCCGGGCGGTGGCCTTGAAGCGCGCGTGAAAATCCGCCGGCATCTGCTGTGCCCAAGCCACGCTGATGTCCCGCGGCAGGTTGAAGTTGGTGCCCATGGTCCAGGCGCGCTCATCGCGCACGGCATTGGTATCGAAGTGCACGATCTGCCCGCAGGCATGCACGCCGGCGTCGGTGCGCCCGGCGCAGACCACCGAGATCGGCGCATTGGCCACCTTCGACAACGCCTGCTCAAGGGCCTGCTGGACACTGGCCACACCGCTGGCCTGGCGTTGCCAGCCGCGGTAGCGAGCGCCTTTGTATTCCACGCCCAGGGCGATGCGCGAGTAGCCTTCGGCCGCCGATTCGGCCGCGTCGTTGTCGATGATGTCCAAGTAACTGAAACCTGTGGATGGAACGAAGGGCGGCATTATAACGACAACGGCAGCCTTCTGGGCTGCCGTTGCGGGGGCTTGCATCAGGGGCCACGTCGCCCTCTTCGCGGGCAAGCCCGCTCCTACCGGGACCGCGCGACCCTCAAGATCAATGCGGTATCTGTGGGAGCGGGCTTGCCCGCGAAAAGATCACCACCGACCTGAAGCCTTACACCAACCGGGAAAGCATCTCCTCGGCTTCACTGCGCTGACCGTCATCACCATCCTTGACCACTTCATCGAGGATGTCGCGCGCGCCCTGGTGATCACCCATATCGATATAGGCACGGGCCAGATCGAGCTTGGTGGCCACTTCATCGGCACCGGAGAAGAAATCAAAGTCCAGGTCGTCCAGCGGCTCTGGCTCCTGCGCGGCGTCGGCAGCGGTGAATTGCGCCTCCAGCGATGGCGTTTCGAGGTTCTGCGAGAGCTTGTCCAGTTCGGCGTTGACGTCGTCCAGCTCCGAGGCAAAGTTCTTCGCTGCGGGCGAATCGTCTTCCAGCGACAGCGACAGGTCGAAATCGTCTGGCAGCTCCAGTTCGGAGATCGGATCGAACTCGGGAATCTCGTCGAACGCTGCCAGCTCAGCGGCCACATCCACCGGGGCTTCCTCGGCCGGAGCCGCAACTGGCGAATCACCGACATCCAGATCGAAGTCGGCCAGGTCGTCGACGCTCTGCAGCTCGGCCTCCGCCTGGGCCTGGGCCAGCAGCGCTTCGAAGTCATCATCGGCATCCGTTTGGCTAACTGCCGGTTCAACCACCTCGGGCTGCTCGAGCTGAGCCTCAGGCTCACTAGCAGGCTCAACCTCATCCAGGATCGGCGACTGCAACTGATCATCCAGCGCCAGGTCATCGTCCAGACTCAGATCGAAGGCACTGTCCAGGTCGCTCTCTTCGACGGGTGTCACATCGGCAAGTTCTTGCGGCTCAGGCTCGACGACAGGCTCGGGCCCAACCAGCGACTCAGGCTCGCCTGGTTCAGCAGCCGGGATATCCTGTTCGTCTTGCAGCAGCTCTTGAACGTATTGCTCGTCCAGCTCTGCCGCCAGGGCCGCCGCGCCAAGGCCAGCAGCCGCCACGGCGACCATGGCCGGGAAGCGTTCTTTGAGCGATTCGACCTCAACCTTGTTCTGCTCATTGCCAGCCAGCTTGCGCTCCTGATCGGCAAAGGCGTTCTGGTCGCCTTGACGTGCGTAGACCTCCATCAGTTTCAAGCGCAGGTCGCTGCGCTCAGGCTCGGCGGCCACAGCCGTCTCCAGCAGATCGGCGGCGTGATTGAGGCGACCACGCTGCAGGCTCAGTTCGACTTCGGCCAACAGCTTGTCGAGCGGATCTTCTTGCGGCTCTGGCGCAGGCGCCATCAGCGGGGCGACGACCACAGGCTTCTCCGCCGCCGTAGCGGCCGCAGCAGAAGCCGCCACCACCGCTGGCGACAGCGTCACGCTCGGCGCCGACACATCCAGCCCATCGAAGCTGCTTGGCGGCAGGTCCAGATCCGGGCTGCGCTCACCCTCCTCCGATAAGGCGCGGGCCATGCGCAGGTGCTTCTCGGCTTCCTGCTGAGCCTTGCGCTTGCGTGCCAACAACAGCAGCAACAACATCAACACAAGGAACGCCGAGCCGGCAATCAGGCCCAGCAGCAAGGGGTTACCGAGTAGTTCGTCGAGTGCACTCTGCTCCGTCTTGACTTCAGCGCCCGGCGTGGCCTGCGGCGCGGTATCGACCGCAGCGGGGGCTGGCTCGACGACCGGTTCGGCTGGCGTCAGTTGGGCGTTGACGGCTGGTTGGGCCGGCGCAGGCTCACCCGGCAACGCAGCGACTGGCGGCGTCTGCCCGGCGGCGCCTTGGGCTTCGAGGCGAGCCAGCTGGTCATTTTTCAGTTGGATCAGACGCTGCAGCTTGTCCAGCTGGCTCTGCAGGTCGGTCATGCGGCTCTTGAGTTCTTCGTTGTCGCGTCGGCTGGTGTCCAAGCTCTCCTGGGCGACCGCCAATTTGTCGTTGAGCTCCTTGGCTCCAGCCGCCCCGGCCTGATTGCCAGGGCTGACCAGACGCAGGTTGTCGCCCTGGGCGATGCGCGATGGCGCCGCCTCGGCTGCGCCTCGGCGGGTCGCGTCGAGTTGACGAGCGCGCGGCCCCAAACGGCGGCCTTCGCGCCAGGCGGCGTACTGCTCGGCCACCTCACGGTTCGCTTCGCCTTGGGCAATGCTCTGAATCTGCTGCTGATCCGGCAGGCGCAGGACCTGGCCGATCTTCAGCTGATTGATGTTGTTGCCAATGAAGGCATCCGGATTCAGTGCCTGGATCGCCAGCATGGTCTGCTGCACCGAGCCGCCCTGGCTGTTGCGCGCGGCAATCTGCCAAAGGGTGTCACGGCGTTTGGTGGTGTAGCTGCCAGCGCCGCTGACCGGCGCGCTGATGTTGGCCGCCGCAGGCTGCTCGCCCTGGGCCTTGGCCTGGTCGAGCAGGACGCTGTAGTCACGCAACAGACGGCCCTGCGGCCACATCACCTGGACCAAAAACTTGACCACAGGCTCGCTCAATGGCCGGCTGGAGGTAACCCGCAGCACGCTCTTGCCATTGGGATTGAGCACCGTGGTGAAGGTCAGGTCCTCGACATAGGGTGGATAGGCCACCCCGGCCTTGGCGAATTCTTCCGGCGACGCCAGGCTCGGCGCCACTTCGGCAGCGGAGAGGTCGCGCACGTCGAGCAATTCGATCTCGGCGTCCAGCGGCTGGTTCTGTGCCGACTTGAGGGTCAGCTCGCCCAACCCCAGGGCATTCGCCATGCCGGACGACAGCGCAGATGCTGCCGCCATGGCCAAAACCAGTTTGCGAATTCGAAGCATGACCTCTTCCCTTGTATGAATCGTCCCAAAATCTAAATGTGATATAGGACAAAATTGCTTAGAAGTATCTTTTAGAGCCTGTCTTTTATCAACAATTGAGCGATTTGAACGGCATTCAGTGCAGCGCCTTTGCGCACATTGTCGGTGGTCAGCCAGAGGTTGAGCTGATGCTCTTCATCAATGCCATGGCGTACACGACCAACATAGACCACGTCCTGGCCCACTGCGTCACCCACCGGCGTAGGATAATCGTCCGCTTCGACCAGCTCGATACTCTCGGCCGCTTCCAGGGCCTGATTGACCGCCGCCAGATCCACCGGGCGGCGACTTTGTACGGCCACACTCAAGCTATCGCCGAAAAACACCGGGACTTGAACGCAGGTCACGGAAATCTTCAGCGCAGGCATGTCCAGCAGCACGCGTAGCTCATTGACCAAGCGCCGCTCTACGGCGGTGTGGCCCTGCTCATCGCTGGCACCGACCCGGGCCAGCAGGTTGAAGGCGATCTGCCGGTCGAAGAAGCGTGGCTCCAATGGACGGGCATTGAGCAGCTCTGCGGTCTGGCGCGCCAGCTCACTGACGGCTTCCTTGCCCTGGGCCGACACTGCCAGATTGGCCATGACCTGAACGCGCTCGATATCCAGCAGATCTTTGAGCGGCGCCAGGGCCACCGCCAGCGCAACGCCGGTAGCGCTTGGGCTGGTGATCTGCGCAGGCAGGGTCAGCTTGGCCAGCTGATCGCCATTGGCTTCTGGGACCAGCGCCAGCGCCTGATCGAGGCCACCTGACAGGTCGATGACCGTACAGCCGGCGGCATGGGCCTTGACTGCGAAACTGCGGCTGACGGCCGGGCCCGCGGCGAAGAAGGCCAGCTGGGCCTGGCTAAAGTCGAAGCTGTCAACTTCACGCACACGCACTTTTTTGCCAGCGAACATTACGCTGCTGCCAGCAGACTCCATGCTGGCGAGCAGGTGTAGGGTTTTGACCGGGAAGCTGAGTTCTTCGAGGATCTGCACGAGGGTTTCACCGACGCTACCGGTGGCGCCGATGACGGCGATGTCTAAGGGTTGGCTCATGGGAAATCCTCTGCGGGTTCGGCGGGAGCGGCACTTTACTTGGATTATCGGGCTTGGGGTACCTTCACGGCATTTGATTAGCCTTGGATGCGCTATTGCTATCGCGGGGCAAGCCCGCTCCCACGCCAGCCCGGCCTTGGCTGCGAAACTTGCGTGGGAGCGGGCTTGCCCCGCGATAGAGCCTTAACAGCCCCCTAAAGCAAAAAACCCGCGCTCAGCAAGAGCACGGGTTTTCGGTCAAGCCAGGCGCAATCAACGCTCGAGCAAGATCCGCAGCATCCGCCGCAGCGGCTCTGCAGCGCCCCACAGCAACTGGTCGCCTACGGTAAAGGCACCCAGGTACTGCGAACCCATGTTGAGCTTGCGCAGACGGCCAACCGGTACATTCAAGGTACCGGTGACCTTGGTCGGGCTCAGCTCCTGCATGCTGATCTCACGCTGATTCGGCACCAGCTTCACCCATGGGTTGTGCTGGCTGATCATGCCTTCGATATCGGCCAACGGCACGTCTTTGTTCAGCTTGATGGTCAGCGCCTGGCTGTGGCAACGCATGGCGCCGATGCGCACGCAGATACCGTCGACCGGGATCGGGCTCTTGAAGCGGCCCAGGATCTTGTTGGTTTCAGCCTGGGCCTTCCACTCTTCGCGGCTCTGGCCGTTCGGCAGCTCCTTGTCGATCCACGGAATCAGGCTGCCGGCCAGCGGCACGCCGAAGTTCTCGGTCGGGAACGCTTCACTGCGCATGGCCTCGGCCACTTTGCGGTCGATGTCGAGGATGGCGCTGGCCGGGTTGGCCAACTCTTCGGTGACCGCAGCATTGATGCCGCCCATCTGCTTGATCAGCTCGCGCATGTTCTGGGCGCCAGCACCGGAGGCGGCCTGGTAGGTCATGGCGCTCATCCACTCGACCAGACCGGCTTCGAACAGGCCACCCAGGCCCATCAGCATCAGGCTGACGGTGCAGTTGCCGCCGATGTAGTTCTTGGTCCCGGCGTCGAGCTGCTGGTCAATCACCTTGCGGTTGACCGGGTCGAGGATGATCACCGCGTCATCCTGCATGCGCAGGGAGGAAGCGGCGTCGATCCAGTAACCCTGCCAGCCGGCTTCGCGCAGCTTGGGGAAGACTTCGTTGGTGTAGTCGCCGCCCTGGCAGGTCAGAATGACGTCGAGGGTCTTGAGCTCTTCAATGCTGTAGGCGTCCTTGAGCGGAGCAATATCCTTGCCCACGTTCGGACCTTGGCCACCCACATTGGAGGTGGTGAAGAACACCGGCTCGATCAGGTCGAAATCCTGCTCTTCGAGCATCCGCTGCATGAGCACGGAACCGACCATTCCACGCCAACCGATCAGACCTACACGTTTCATCGCAACTACACCTTTGCTAAAAGTGGGCCGCCACCGAGACAGAACGGTGGCGGGCCAGAGAGATTACAGATTCCGCAGCGCTGCGACTACTGCGTCGCCCATTTCCTGCGTACCGACTTTGCTGCAACCGGCCGACCAGATGTCGCCAGTGCGCAGCCCTTTGTCCAGCACCAGGCTGACCGCCTGCTCGATCGCCTCGGCAGCGGCGTGCTGGTTGAAACTGTAACGCAGCATCATCGACACCGAGAGGATGGTCGCCAACGGGTTGGCAATGCCCTGCCCGGCGATGTCCGGGGCCGAGCCGTGGCACGGCTCGTACATGCCCTTGTTGTTGGCATCCAGCGACGCCGAAGGCAGCATGCCGATGGAACCGGTCAGCATGGAAGCTTCATCCGACAGAATGTCGCCGAACATGTTGTCGGTCACCACCACGTCGAACTGCTTGGGCGCCCGCACCAGTTGCATGGCGGCGTTATCGACGTACATGTGGCTCAGCTCGACGTCCGGGTAGTCCTTGGCCACGTCTTCGACCACTTCACGCCACAGCTGGCTGGACGCCAGCACGTTGGCCTTGTCTACCGAGCACAGCTTGTTGCCACGCACGCGGGCCATGTCGAAGCCGACGCGGGCAATCCGGCGGATCTCGCTTTCGCTGTACGGCAGGGTGTCGTAGGCCTGGCGCTCGCCGTTCTCCAGCTCGCGCTGGCCACGTGGGGCACCAAAGTAGATGCCGCCAGTCAGCTCACGGACGATGAGGATGTCCAGGCCGGCGACGATTTCTGGCTTGAGCGAGGAGGCATCGGCCAGTTGCGGATAGAGAATGGCCGGACGCAGGTTGGCGAACAGGTCCAGTTGCGCACGGATTTTCAGCAGACCGCGCTCCGGACGGATGTCGCGCTCGATCTTGTCCCACTTCGGCCCGCCAACGGCGCCGAGCAGTACAGCATCGGCCTTGCGCGCACGCTCCAGGGTTTCATCAGCCAGCGGCACGCCATGTTTGTCGATGGCCGCGCCACCGATCACGTCGTGCTCCAGGGCGAAGCCAAGCTGGAACTTGTCATTGGCCAGCTCCAGCACCTTGACCGCTTCGGCCATGATTTCCGGACCAATGCCATCACCTGGGAGAATCAGAATCTGCTTGCTCATGCTTTCCTCTATCCATTCAAACGGCGCGCCGGTAGCGGCTTCGCCGGAAAAAACTAGCGCTCAGCCCACAACACCAGCACGTCGGTGCTGAACGAGCCATCGGCTTCGATCTGGTAATACTGCCGCACTTCCTCGCCCATCGCTTGCTGCAATTGGCGAATGGCCACGCGCAGCGCATCAGGAGTGCGCATGCGCTCGACCCAGGAGTTCCACTCAAGGCGCAGGCGCTGGCGGCTGTGGCTGCGCACATGCAAACCTGCCTCGCTGACCTGGCGCTGCCATTCGGCGGCCGAATAATCGCGCACGTGGCTGGTGTCGCGCAGCACTTCGACGCTCTGCAAGTAGGTATCGAGCAATGGGCTGCCCGGCGACATGACATCGACGAACGCCGCCACCCCGCCCGGCTTGAGCACCCGGCGCACTTCGCGCAAGGCCAGGCCCAGGTCGCTCCAATGATGCGCGGAGTAGCGACTGAAGACGAAATCGAACGTGGCATCGGCGAACGGCAAGCGTTCCGCCGCACCGCGTTCGGTAGTGATATTGGCCAGGCCGCGTTGTGCCGCGGCGCTGGCGACCACGTCGAGCATCGAGTGCGACAGGTCATAGGCGACGACCTCGGCAACCAATGGCGCGACGTGGAAACTGACATGACCGGCACCACAGCCGAGGTCCAGCACCCGGGCGTCGGCATGGCCGGCGAGCTCGGCCTGCAGCAGGGCAAACTCGCTGCCTTGGGCATGCACGGCGCTGCTCAGGTAGGCATTGGCCTGCTCGCCGAACTGGCGCTGAACGACGTCGGTGTGTTGGCTACTGGTCATGGATCGGTCCTTATCGGGTTTTGCCTGTGCCGGCGCTATCGCGGGGCAAGCCCGCTCCTACACGATGAGCGCTGCCCCTTTAGGAGCGGACTTGCCCCGCGATGAGGCCGGTACCGTCACTTACACACTTCAGGCATCGCGGAACAACCACGGCTGGCTCTGGCGATGCTTGCCCTCGAACGCCTTGATCGCATCGGCGTCCTGCAAGGTCAGGCCAATGTCGTCCAGGCCGTTGAGCAAGCAATGCTTGCGGAAGGCGTCGATCTCGAAATGCAGCACCTTGCCATCTGGACGGGTCACCGCCTGGGCTTGCAAGTCCACGGTCAACTGATAGCCAGGGTTGGCTTCAACCTGCTTGAACAGTTCATCGACTTCCTCATCGCTGAGGATGATCGGCAGCAAGCCGTTCTTGAAGCTGTTGTTGAAGAAGATGTCGGCAAAACTTGGCGCGATCACGCTACGGAAGCCGTACTCGTCCAACGCCCAAGGCGCGTGCTCACGGCTGGAGCCGCAACCGAAGTTCTCGCGGGCGAGCAGCACGCTGGCACCCTGGTAACGCTCGTGGTTGAGCACGAACTCTTTGTTCAGCGGGCGCTTGCTGTTGTCTTGATAAGGCTGCCCCACATCCAGGTAGCGCCACTCGTCGAACAGGTTCGGGCCGAAACCGGTGCGCTTGATCGACTTGAGAAACTGCTTGGGAATGATCTGGTCGGTATCGACGTTAGCGCGATCCAATGGTGCGACCAAGCCGGTGTGCTGGGTGAAGGCTTTCATGCTGCGCTCCCTTGGATCAACTCGCGGACATCGATGAAGTGACCGGTCACCGCGGCGGCGGCGGCCATCGCCGGGCTCACCAGGTGGGTACGACCACCGGCGCCTTGGCGGCCTTCGAAGTTACGGTTGGAGGTCGAGGCGCAGTGCTCGCCGCTTTCCAGGCGATCCGGGTTCATCGCCAGGCACATCGAGCAGCCGGGTTCACGCCATTCGAAACCGGCTTCGATGAAGATCTTGTCCAGCCCTTCACGTTCGGCTTGCGCCTTGACCAGGCCCGAGCCCGGTACCACCAGCGCCTGCTTGACGGTGGCCGCGACCTTGCGGCCTTTGGCAATGTCGGCAGCGGCGCGCAGGTCTTCGATCCGCGAGTTGGTGCACGAACCGATGAACACCCGATCCAGACGGATATCGGTGATCGCTTGGTTCGCACTGAGGCCCATGTACTTGAGCGCCCGCTCGATCGAACCGCGCTTGATCAAGTCTGGCTCGGCAGCAGGGTCCGGTACGCGCTGATCGACCGCCAATACCATCTCGGGCGAAGTGCCCCAGCTGACCTGCGGCTTGATTTGCGTAGCGTCCAGCTCGACCACGGTGTCGAACACCGCATCTTCGTCGGAGACCAGGCCCTTCCAGGCGGCCACTGCCTGGCTCCACTGAGCAGGCGTCGGCGCGTAGGGACGCCCTTCAACGTAATCGATAGTGGTGTCATCCACTGCCACCAAGCCAACCCGGGCACCGGCCTCGATGGACATGTTGCAGATGGTCATGCGCCCTTCCATCGACAGATCGCGGATGGCGCTACCGGCGAACTCCATGGCGTGGCCATTGCCACCGGCGGTGCCGATCTTGCCGATCACGGCGAGGACGATGTCCTTGGCGGTGACGCCCTCAGGCAATTTGCCTTCGACGCGCACCAGCATGTTTTTCATTTTCTTGGCCACCAGGCACTGGGTCGCGAGCACGTGCTCGACCTCGGAGGTACCGATGCCGTGGGCCAATGCGCCAAAGGCGCCGTGGGTCGAGGTGTGCGAGTCGCCGCACACCACGGTCATGCCTGGCAAGGTCGCGCCCTGCTCTGGGCTGATGACGTGAACGATGCCTTGGCGCTCGTCGTTCATCTTGAATTCGACGATGCCGTATTCGTCACAGTTCTCGTCGAGGGTCTGCACCTGCAGGCGCGACACCTGGTCGGCGATGGCCTCGATGCCGCCCTTGCGCTCAGGGGTGGTTGGCACGTTGTGGTCGGGCGTGGCGATGTTGGCGTCGATGCGCCATGGCTGGCGGTTAGCCAGGCGCAGGCCTTCGAAGGCCTGAGGCGAAGTCACTTCGTGAATGATGTGGCGATCGATGTAGATCAAGGACGAGCCATCGTCGCGTCGCTTGACTTCATGCGCATCCCAGAGTTTGTCGTAGAGCGTTTTGCCAGCCATCAGACTGTTCCTCATCAGCGTGTTTCTATGCCAATAACCCCTTGGCTTGTACGGTCGATGCTATGGGGTTAAATTGAATAACTCAAATTCATAATTTTTATGCTTTGGATAACCTTAAGGAATACAAAAGGTGGACCTGGCCAATCTGAGCGCATTTATCGCCATTGCCGAGACGGGCAGTTTTTCCGGGGCCGGCGAACGCCTGCATTTGACCCAGCCGGCAATCAGCAAACGTATCGCTGGACTTGAGCAACAACTGGACGTCCGCCTGTTCGATCGTTTGGGCCGGGAGGTCACCTTGACCGAGGCCGGGCGAGCATTGCTGCCGCGGGCTTATCAAATCCTCAACGTGTTGGATGATACTCGACGTGCGCTGACCAATTTGACCGGCGAAGTGAGCGGTAGGCTGACCCTGGCAACAAGCCACCATATTGGTTTACACCGTCTACCCCCGCTTTTACGGGCTTTCACCCGCGAGCATCCGAAAGTAGCGTTAGATATTCAGTTCCTCGATTCGGAAGCGGCCTACGATGAAATTCTCCATGGCCGCGCCGAAATTGCCGTTATTACGCTGGCTCCCGAGCCGCACCACTTGGTGCGGGCGGTATCGGTGTGGGACGACCCGCTGGATTTCGTCGCCTCCCCGGAACATCCATTGACCAGCAACGGCGCAGTCAGCCTGGCCGACGTCGCCGGCCACCCGGCCGTGTTCCCGGGCGGCAACACCTTTACCCGGCACATTGTCCAACGCCTGTTCGAAAGCCAGGGCTTGACCCCGAACATCGCCATGAGCACCAACTACCTGGAAACCATCAAGATGATGGTGTCGATTGGCTTGGCCTGGAGCGTGCTACCGCGCACCATGCTCGATGAGCAAGTTGCACCCATCGCTTTACCCGGCGTAAAGCTGTCGCGACAGCTAGGCTACATTCTGCACACCGAGCGAACGCTGTCGAACGCGGCCAGGGCGTTCATGGCCCTGCTCGACAGCCACGCAGGGCCCGCCTGACCGTTCGTCAGCACGGCATTTCACTCTCAGGGACGCGTCATTCGCCAAAGGTCTGGTAACGATGCCCAAATCAGTTAATCGCTTTGCGCGCCTGCCGCGCATTCCTGCGGCCGACCCGCAGGCGTCGGAACAGGCTTGGCAGAATGCCCCACAACTATTGGCCGCCCTCAATGGCGCACGCCTGGGCGCTTGGCTGTGGGACATCGAGAGCGGTCGGGTCAGCTGGTCGCGCGGCACCCAGGCATTATTCGGCTTCGACCCGCAGCGGCCGCTGCCCAGCGACATCGACTACCTCGACCTGCTGCCTGAAGAGGACCGCGCGCGCACCCGCCAGGCCTTTCAGGCGGTGGTCAACGGCGAACCGATCGAACAAGCCATGCGCCATCGCATCCGTTGGCCAGATGGCAGCCTGCACTGGCTGGAGATCAACGGCAGCCTGACCCAAGACCGCCATGGCCGGCGGCAGATGATCGGAGTGATCCGCGAGATCACCCGCCAACGTGAACGCGAAACCGCCCTGATCAACTCGGAAAAACGCTTCGCCACCCTCTTCCACCTGAGCCCCAATGCGATTCTCCTGACCCGCCGTAACGACGGCATGCTGTTCGAGGTCAACCAGCACTTCGAAGACATGTTCGGCTGGCCCGGCGCGCAGATCGTCGGCAAGACCAGCATCGAGCTCGGCCTGTGGGTCAATCCCGATCAGCGCCACCAGGTGCTGGAAGCCACTCGCATCACCAGCGGCCCGGTGACCATGGAAGTGCAGTTTCGCGCCAGCAGCGGCAAGATCCACGACGGCATCCTCTGCACCCAGGGCATTGAGCTTGAAGGCGTCACGTTCCTGCTCAGTACCTTCGTCGACACCAGTGAACGCAAGCGCGCCGAACAGGCACTCAAGGACAGCCAGGAGCGCCTGGACCTTGCCCTGGACTCAGCACAACTGGGCACCTGGGATTGGCACATCCCCAGTGGCATGCTGTATGGCTCGGCCCGCGCCGCACAGCTGCACGGGCTCGACCCAGTACCCTTTCACGAGTCGTTCGATGCCTTTTTCGAAGGCGTGCCGGAACAGGAGCGCAATGTCATGCGCCAGGCCTATCGCAGTTTGCGCGAAGGCCCGGCGGGCAATTACCAGATCACCTACCGGGTGGAGTTGGAAAACGGTGCCTCGCGTTACATAGAAAGCCGCGCCCGGCTCTACCGCGACGAACAAGGCAATCCGCTACGCATGGCCGGCACCTTGCTCGACATCACCGACCAGGTCGAGCGCGAACTGCGCCTGAGCGCGTCGGAAGAGAAGTTCGCCAGCCTGTTCCAGGTCAGCCCCGACCCCATCTGCGTAACCCGCCAGGATTCTGGCCAGTTCATCGAGATCAATCCGGCATTCACCCAGACCTTCGGCTGGAACGCCGAGCAGGTGATTGGCCGTACCGCCGAGGAGATTGGCCTGTGGGCCGAATCGGCCGAACGCGCGCACCGCATCGAGCGGGTAATCCGCGAGCAGGACTTGAGCAATGTCGCGGTGGTGGTCAACCACCGCAGTGGCACAGCCCTGACCTGCGTGATTTCCAGCCGCCTGATCACGGTCGACAACCAACCCTGCAGCGTCACCTCGCTGCGCGACATCACCCAACAGCAACGCGCCGAAGCGGCGCTCAAGGCCAGCGAGGAGAAGTTCGCCAAAGCCTTTCACTCCAGCCCCGACGCTATCACCATCACCGAGCGTGGGACCGGCCGTTACCTTGAGGTCAACGATGGCTTCTGCCGACTGACCGGCTACAGCGCTGCCGAGGTGGTCGGGCAGTCGGTGTATGAGATCGGCATCTGGGCCGATGACAAACAGCGCAGCGCCCTGCTCAACGAGCTCAAGGAGCGCGGCCGGGTGCATCACCGGGAGATGCTCGGGCGCAACAAGCGCGGCGATATTCTCACCGTCGAAGTGTCGGTAGAACCCATCAGCCTCAACGAGAGCGATTGCCTGCTGCTGACCGCGCGCGACGTCAGCCAACTGAAAAACGCCCAGGCGCAGATCCGCCACCTGGCCTACCACGACCCACTGACCAACCTGCCCAACCGCGCCTTGCTGATGGATCGCCTGAGCCAACAGATCGCCCTGCTCAAGCGCCACAATCTGCGCGGCGCGTTGCTGTTCCTCGATCTCGACCATTTCAAGCACATCAACGACTCGCTCGGCCATCCAGTCGGCGACACGGTGCTGAAGATCATCACTGCGCGCCTGGAAGCCAGCGTGCGCCTTGAGGATACCGTGGCGCGCCTGGGCGGCGATGAGTTCGTGGTGCTATTGACCGGCCTTGAAGGCAGCCGCGAGGCGGTCGAAACCCAAGTGCGTGAGCTGGCCGACACCCTGCGCGAGCTGCTCGCCGAGCCAATGTCGCTCGATGGCCAGCGCCTGCAAGTGACCCCCAGCATTGGGGTGGCGTTGATCCCCGACCACGGCGCAACCCCTGCCGACCTACTCAAGCGCGCCGATATCGCCCTGTACCGGGCCAAGGACTCCGGGCGCAACACTACCCAGCTGTTCCACACCACCATGCAGAAGGCCGCCAGCGAGCGCCTGCGCATGGAGAACGACCTGCGCCTGGCCTTGGCCCGGGGTGAACTGGCATTGCACTTCCAGCCCCAGGTGGATGCCCGCGACAACCGCATCGTCGGCGCCGAAGTGCTGCTGCGCTGGCACCATCCGCAACTGGGCCAGCAGCCACCGGCCCAGTTCATTCAGGTACTCGAAGAAAGTGGCTTGATCCTGGAAGTTGGCAGCTGGATCCTCGACGAAGCCTGCGATGCCTGCGCCCATATGCTTCAGGACGGCCTGATCGATGCCGACGATTTCAGCCTGTGCGTGAACATCAGCCCTCGTCAGTTCCGCCAGAACGATTTCGTCGAGCGAGTGCTGCGCAGCCTCGACGACTATCGCCTGCCACGGCACATGCTCAAGCTGGAGATTACCGAAGGCATCGTCATCCAGAACCTG
Source organism: Pseudomonas sp. BT-42-2 (assembly GCF_025847435.2). Taxonomy (NCBI): domain Bacteria; kingdom Pseudomonadati; phylum Pseudomonadota; class Gammaproteobacteria; order Pseudomonadales; family Pseudomonadaceae; genus Pseudomonas; species Pseudomonas sp. BT-42-2. The sequence continues at coordinate 54,003 of NZ_JAOYTM010000023.1, read as the reverse complement.
GAGGACACCATTGCCAAGATGCGCGAGCTCAAGCGCTATGGCGTAAGCTTTGCCATGGATGATTTTGGTACCGGTTATTCATCGCTGACCTACCTCAAACGGCTGCCGGTGGATGCGCTGAAGATCGACCAGACCTTTGTCCGCGACGCGCCGATCGACGCCAATGATGCCGAGATCGTCCGCGCTATCGTGGCCATGGCCCGCAGTCTTGAGCTGGCGGTCATTGCCGAGGGTGTGGAATTGACCGAGCAGCTGGAGTTTCTTGAGCGGCTGGGCTGTCACCTGTACCAGGGCTACCTGCACAGCCGGCCACTGCCGCTGCAGGAGTTCCGGCAGATGCTGCTGGAAGCGCCAGCTGACTACTGAAAGAAATACGTGGTAGCGGGCTTGCCACGCGATTCTCGTTTGCGAGGCCGGCTTCGCCACTTGTGCCTTGGCAATCGCGGGGCAAGCCCGCTACCACGCTATGTACATCCATAACATGTACATCCATGACACGCAGAAAGGGCACCCGAAGGTGCCCTTTGGTACATCCCGACAAACTTAGTTCAGCGCAGGTTTGTCGCTGTTGATCGGGATGCGTTTGGCCTTGGCCTCTTCCGGGACGACGCGCAGAAGATCGACGCTGAGCAGACCGTTGGCCAGACCTGCCGACTTCACTTCGATGTGATCGGCCAGGCGGAACGACAACTTGAAGGCCCGCTGGGCAATGCCCTGATGCAGATAGGTCACTGCCGCGGCGTTGCCTGCGTCGCGCTTGCCTCCGCTTACGGTCAGCACGCCTTTTTCAACCTGCAGGTCGAGATCGTCTTCCTGGAAGCCAGCTGCGGCAACCACGATGCGATAGTGGTCATCGCCATGTTTTTCCACGTTATAGGGTGGGTAGCTGCTACCCGCCTCGTTACGTGCCGCGGATTCGAACAGGTCATTGAAACGGTCGAAGCCAACGGAATGGCGGAACAGTGGTGCGAGAGAGAAGGCGGTAGTCATGGTCATAAACTCCTGAGATTCAGCAAGTAAGTCATTACGCGACCCTACTTCGGCATCGCGTACTCAAGAGATAAGGTCCAGGGAAAAGGTTTCAAGTGCAGACCGCAAAATTTTTTTCTAGCTCTTTGTGGGAGCGGGCTTGCCCCGCGATAACGCCCGCACTCACACAACAGGTTCTATCAGGCTACCGCCTCGCACCGCGCCTCACGCCTATCCACCCCCAGCAGCTGGCTGATCCGCTCACAGTCATCCACCCGCCGCAGCTCTGCAAACATCACCACTGCCTCGGGATAACTGCGGGTCAACATCGCCATCCACTGCTTCATGCGCCCCGGCGCATAGCGCGGCGACAGCTTGGCCTGGGCCTGGCGCCAGAACTCTCGCAGCAGCGGCAGCAACGCTTGCCAATCCAACGGCTGGTAATCGCGCCCATCCCGCGCGGCAGCGATCTGTAGGGCCAGATCTGGCCGTGACACCAGCCCGCGACCGAGCATGATGTCCTCTGCCCCGCTGACCTCACGGCAGCGCCGCCAGTCATCCACTGTCCAGATTTCGCCGTTGGCGAACACCGGCACTTTGACCACATCCTGCACGCGCGCCACCCATTCCCAGTGTGCCGGCGGCTTGTAGCCCTCAACTTTGGTGCGCGCATGCACCACCAGATGCGCAGCGCCACCCTCGGCCAGTGCCGTGGCGCAGTCCAGTGCGCCGTCAGGGCTGTCGAAGCCCAGGCGCATCTTGGCCGTCACCGGTATATGCGCCGGCACCGCCCGCCGCACCTGGCTGACAATCGCATGCAACAGCTCCGGCTCCTTGAGCAGTACCGCCCCACCGCGCGACTTGTTCACGGTCTTGGCCGGGCAGCCGAAGTTCAGGTCGATCACCGGCGCGCCAAGCTCGCAAGCCAGCACGGCATTTTCCGCCAGGCACACCGGATCCGAGCCGAGCAGCTGCAGGCGCATCGGCACGCCCGCCGCCGTGCGTGCGCCCAGGCGCAGCTCCGGGGCGAGCTTGTCGAATTGCGAAGGCGGCAGCAGGCGGTCGCAGACGCGGATGAACTCGGTAACGCACCAGTCGATGCCGCCGACGCGGGTAAGCACGTCGCGCAGAATGTTGTCGACCAGCCCCTCCATCGGGGCCAGGGCAATTTGCATGAAGGGGTCTCGGCGAAAAAGGCGGCAGTCTAGCAAACAATCACAGCAGTTCAGGCACCGATCAGCGCCTGACCGTAACCCTCGATAAATTCCGTCGGCATGCGCTTAGGCTTGCCAGTGGACAGTTCGATGCAGACAAAGGTGGTCTGCGCCCGCAGCAAGATTGCACCATCGCGTGGGCGCTTTAGCTGAAAGCGCCGGGTCATGCGCAGGCGCTGGTCCCAGTCGATGATCCAGGTAGCCAGCTGCAGCTCGTCGTCTTCGTAGGCGGCGGCCAGGTAGTCGATTTCGTGGCGAACCACGGCCATGGCCCGGTCCAGACGGCGGTATTCGGCCAGGTCCAGACCCAGGCGCTGCGAGTGGCGCCAGGCGCAGCGTTCCAGCCAAGTGACGTAGACCGCGTTGTTGGCGTGGCCGAGGCCATCGATGTCGTCGGCACCGACGCGAAGGTCGATGATAAATGGCGATGCCAAATCCCAGCTCATGCCCGCTCCCAAAGTCAGTGAACGGGCGGAGTGTAACCCAAGCTCAAGCGCTTTGCCGGGTAGGTTCCTGGGTGCGCGCGAGCAAATCCAGCACCGCTTCGCTCAGGCGCGGATCGGCCAGCACTCGCTGGTGGCCGCCCTCTTCCAGCAGCATCAGGCGGCTGTCGAACCAGGCCTTGTGGATAAGCTGCGCCTCGCCGACCGGGACTAACTGATCGTCAGCCGCGTGCACCACCAGGCCCGGTAGCTCCAGCTGGTAGCCACTGACGTCCAGGCGGGCGATCTGCATGCCGACATCGTGTTCGATCTGGCGAATGAACGCTGCCCTGGCCCGCGCAGGTAGCCCTAAACGCTGAGCAAAGCCGCGCAACACGCCGATTAACTGCGCAGGCGCGGCGATACTCACTGCGGCCTCGGTGCGCAACCCCCATTGCAAGGCCAACATGACACTGGCGCCGCCCATGGAATGGCCAATCACCGCCCGCAATGGTGGCAACTCTGCAGCGGCCTCGAGCAGCGCGCGGGCGAACAGCACCACGTTGGCTTGCTGACCAGGCGACCGGCCATGGGCTGGACCTTCGAGGGAGACCACCGTGTGACCCGCATCGACCAATGCCTCGATCAGCGCCGCAAATTGCGTCGGACGCCCTTCCCAGCCATGCATCATCAACACGGTGGGGCCATTCCCCCAGCGCAGGGCCGACAGTCCGAAGCGCAAGGTGATCCGCTCAGCACGCGCCAGCAGCGGCAGTTCCCACGGTCTGGGTGGCAGGTTGCGGGGCGTCATGAAGGCCCGTCGCATCTTGCCGGCAACATGCTCGGGAGCCAGCCGACCGAGAGTTCCGTTGACGCCGCGAATCCAGCTCAGGGTAGTCATCGTCTTGCTCCAGGGTTGAGGGTGCTCAGATCACCGCCGACTTGGCGGCGCGCAGGATACGGTCGGATAACTCGGTGCCGCTCAAGGCGCGAGCCAGGGCCAAACCACCGACCATCAGGGCCAGGTCGGCAAAAGCTTTATCGATGTCTTCCGGGCAATCGACCATCTGCGCCGTCATCAACTCGACATGCTCGGCCAGCACCTCGCGAAACGCTTCAGGCAGGCGCTGCATTTCGCTCAGGGAGTTAGGTAGCGGGCAGGCGTGCTGGTGAGCGTCACGGTGCTTGCGCGAAAGGTAGAAAGCCGCGGCCAAGGCGCGACGCCCGGCACCATCCAGCGCTGGATCGACCTGGGCGAGCAAGCCTCGGCGCTCGCCGAGCAATTGGCGAAAAGCCTCCAGCATAAGCTCGTCCTTGCTGTCGAAATGCGCGTAGAAACCACCCACCGTCAACCCAGCCGCACTCATCACCTGGCTCACACTGGGGTCCGCCGGGCCTTGCTGGATCAGCGCACTGCAGGCTGCGTCGAGAATGCGCTCGCGGGTCTTGCTCTTCTTGTCGCTCATGGCCTGCCTCGCAAATATTATGGTTGAAATATTATCCCTATAATATTTTTAGGCAAGCGAAATTTTCGAACCCTGGTCGACGCTCAAGAAAAGTGAAATTACAGACAAACAAAAGGCCCATTCAATAATCGAATGAGCCTCTAAAGTCCCGCAAAACGCGGGTAAAAATGGCGTCCCCTAGGGGACTCGAACCCCTGTTACCGCCGTGAAAGGGCGGTGTCCTAGGCCACTAGACGAAGGGGACATGTAACCTTCGTAGAGATCCGCTTTCACGAATCCTGGCAAATTGGTGGAGCTAAGCGGGATCGAACCGCTGACCTCCTGCATGCCATGCAGGCGCTCTCCCAGCTGAGCTATAGCCCCGAAAACAAAAGGCCCATCCAATATGCGAATGAGCCTTTAAAGCCCCGCAAAACGCGGGTAAAAATGGCGTCCCCTAGGGGACTCGAACCCCTGTTACCGCCGTGAAAGGGCGGTGTCCTAGGCCACTAGACGAAGGGGACATTACAACCTTCGTAGAGATCCGTTTTCACGAATCCTGGCAAATTGGTGGAGCTAAGCGGGATCGAACCGCTGACCTCCTGCATGCCATGCAGGCGCTCTCCCAGCTGAGCTATAGCCCCAGATTTCTAGCCTCGCGGCCCAGCGACATCCTGAAACATCGCTTGTGTAAAACTGGCGTCCCCTAGGGGACTCGAACCCCTGTTACCGCCGTGAAAGGGCGGTGTCCTAGGCCACTAGACGAAGGGGACGAACCTTCTACCTTGAAACCCGGCGCTTAATCCGGATTTCATCCCCAGTCGCCTTGGCAGACTGAGAATCGGAATTTGGTGGAGCTAAGCGGGATCGAACCGCTGACCTCCTGCATGCCATGCAGGCGCTCTCCCAGCTGAGCTATAGCCCCACGAATGTCGCTTTGAACTGGAATCGCCGGCTGGGTGCCTGGCGCTTCGTTTCGTTCATCGCTGTGGACGGGGCGCATATTAAGAGCGGATCGCAGGGCTGTCAAACGAATTTTTGAAATTAATCAAAAGTTTTTTCACAGATAACAATCACTTACCGCCCTGCCCCATCTCTGCTGGGATTTTAACGTCCCGCTGCAGGCCTGTCCCGCGATTGCGATGGTGGATTTGCCATTGCAATCGCGGGGCAAGCACGCTCCCACGCAAATGTTACTGGGTGGTTCAGGCGATGTTCGCCAGCAGCTTTTCCCACTCTTTGTTTTCTTTCTTCGACACGCCGCCGAGCAGATCCAGCGCCTGGCGCAGACGGAAGCGGGTCAGGTCAGGGCCGAGGATTTCCATGGCATCGAGCACCGAGACCGAGCTCGCCTGGCCGGTAATGGCAGCGAACATCAATGGCATGGCGTCGCGCAACTTCAGCTCCAGGGCTTCGACCACGGCTTGGATACAACCGGTGATGCGCTCTTTTTCCCACTGGCGCAGGCTTTCGAGTTTCCACAGGATCAGCTGGATGACCTGACGCACCTGGTCTGCCGAGAGCTTCTTGTGCTCGAACAGCTTGGCATCGAGCTTGAGCCCCCCTTCGAAGAAGAAACCACCCAGCGGGGCGATCTGGCTGAAGGTTTCGACCCGGCCCTGCACGTGGGGGGCGATCTTCATCATGTAGTCGCTGTTGAAGGCCCATTTCTGCACGCGTGCGGCGAACTCTTCGACGGGCAGATCACGCAGCCACTGGCCGTTGAGCCAGGACAGTTTCTCGATGTCGAAGATCGGGCCACCCAGGGAGATGCGCGACAGATCGAAGTGCTCGACCATTTCCGCCAAGGAGAACTTCTCGCGCTCGTCGGGCATCGACCAGCCCATGCGCCCGAGGTAGTTGAGCATGGCCTCAGGCATGAAGCCCATGCGCTCGTAGAAGGTTACCGAGGTCGGGTTCTTGCGCTTGGACAGCTTGCTCTTGTCCGGGTTACGCAGCAGCGGCATGTAGCACAGCTTGGGCTGCTCCCAGCCAAAGTACTCGTACAACTTGATCAGCTTGGGCGCCGAGGGCAGCCACTCTTCGCCACGCAACACGTGGGTGATGCCCATCAAGTGGTCATCGACCACGTTGGCCAGGAAGTAGGTCGGCAGGCCGTCGTTCTTCATCAGAACCTGCATATCCATGCGGTCCCACGGGATCTCGACATCGCCGCGAAGCATGTCCGGCACCACGCAAACACCTTCGCTCGGCACCTTCATGCGAATCACGTGCGGCTCGCCCGCGGCCAGGCGGCGCTGTACTTCCTCGGTGCTCAGTTTCAGGGCGCGACCGTCATAACGCGGGGTTTCGCCACGGGCCATTTGCTCGGCGCGCATCTGGTCGAGCTCTTCGGCGGTGCAGAAGCAGTAGAAGGCATGACCGGCGTCGACCAGCTCCTTGGCATACTTGGCGTAGATCTCGCCACGCTCGCTCTGCCGGTAAGGGCCGTGCGGGCCGCCGACGTCCGGGCCTTCGTTCCACTCGATGCCCAGCCAGCGTAGAGCGTCGAAGATCTGCTGTTCCGACTCACGGGTAGAGCGCAGCTGATCGGTGTCTTCGATGCGCAGGATGAACTCGCCGCCGTGCTGCTTGGCAAAGCAGTAGTTGAACAGGGCGATGTAGGCGGTGCCGACATGGGGGTCGCCGGTGGGCGATGGCGCGATACGCGTGCGAACGGTGGTCATGGAGAGTCTCGAACGAAAGATGAAACAAAGGCAGGATGTTAGCAGGGAGCAGGCACCTGGCTCCAGCAATGGCGCGATCGTCACTTGTGATCCGACCGTCAAACGCTGCTAATCGTGTAGGGCCGGACGTGCCCGCGATAGCCTCATTGCTGACAAAGGCGACGCCCAGGTAGGCGCTACTACGGCACAAGCCCGCGCCTACAGGGGCGTGACGCTTGCCGATCAACTGGTAATCAAGCGCTCACGTAACTTGGTGATCTCGTCGCGCAATTGCGCGGCGGCCTCGAACTCCAGGTCGCGGGCAAGCTGGAACATCTTCTCTTCCAGCTGCTTGATACGCTTGGTGATCTCGCCAGGGGTACGCAGTTCGGCCTCGTAGCGGGCGCTCTCTTCGGCCGCCTTGGCCATGCCTTTGCGCTTCTTGCTGCGCCCACCCGGGATGTTGGCGCCTTCCATGATGTCGGCGACATCCTTGACCACGCCTTTGGGCACGATGCCGTTGGCTTCGTTGAAGGCGATCTGCTTGGCCCGGCGGCGCTCGGTCTCATCGATGGCGCGCTGCATCGAACCGGTCATGTTGTCGGCATACAGGATCGCCTTGCCGTTGAGGTTACGTGCGGCGCGGCCAATGGTCTGGATCAGCGAACGCTCGGAGCGCAGGAAGCCTTCCTTGTCGGCATCGAGGATGGCCACCAGCGACACCTCCGGCATATCCAGGCCTTCACGCAGCAGGTTGATCCCCACCAGAACATCGAAAGTACCCAGACGCAGATCGCGGATAATCTCGACCCGCTCGACCGTGTCGATATCCGAGTGCAGGTAGCGCACGCGCACGTCGTGATCGGCTAGATAATCGCTCAGGTCTTCGGCCATGCGCTTGGTCAGTGTGGTTGCCAGCACGCGCTCACCCGCCGCGACCCGCTTACCGATTTCCGACAGCAGGTCATCGACCTGGGTCAGCGCCGGACGCACCTCGACCAGTGGATCGACCAGGCCAGTCGGGCGTACTACCTGCTCGATTACCCGGCCGGCATGTTCGGCCTCGTACGGGCCTGGGGTTGCCGAGACGAAGATGGTCTGCGGGCTGACCGATTCCCACTCATCGAAACGCATCGGCCGGTTATCCAGCGCCGATGGCAGGCGAAAACCATACTCCACCAGGGTTTCCTTGCGCGAGCGGTCACCCTTGTACATGGCGCCGACCTGGGGAACGCTGACGTGGGACTCGTCGATCACCAGCAAGGCGTCAGCGGGCAGGTAGTCGTAGAGGGTCGGTGGCGGCGCACCAGCCGGACGCCCGGACAGGTAGCGCGAGTAGTTTTCGATGCCGTTGCAGTAGCCCAGCTCAAGGATCATCTCCAGATCGAAGCGCGTACGCTGCTCCAGGCGCTGGGCTTCGACCAGCTTGTTGGCCTTGTGCAGGTACTCAAGGCGCTCCTTGAGCTCTTCCTTGATGCCCTCGACCGCCTCGAGCAGGGTTTCGCGTGGGGTGACGTAGTGGCTTTTGGGGTAGAAGGTGAAACGCGGCAGCTTGCGGATCACCTCCCCGGTCAATGGATCGAAGGCGGCAATGTTCTCGACCTCGTCATCGAACAACTCGATGCGGATCGCCTCCAGGTCAGATTCGGCCGGGAACACGTCGATCACATCGCCACGTACGCGGAAGGTGGCCCGGGCAAAGTCCATTTCGTTGCGGGTGTATTGCAGGTCAGCCAGGCGGCGCAGCAGCGCACGCTGGTCGAGCTTGTCGCCGCGGTCGATGTGCAGAACCATTTTCAGGTAGGTCTCGGGGCTACCCAGACCGTAGATGCAGGACACGGTGGTAACGATGATCGCATCACGCCGCTCGAGCAGCGCCTTGGTCGCCGACAGGCGCATCTGCTCGATATGGTCGTTGATCGAGGCGTCCTTCTCGATGAAGGTATCCGACGAGGGTACGTAGGCTTCGGGCTGGTAGTAATCGTAATAGGAGACGAAGTACTCGACTGCGTTATTCGGGAAAAACGCCTTGAACTCGCCATACAATTGGGCGGCCAGGGTCTTGTTCGGCGCCAGCACCAGGGTCGGGCGCTGCACCTGCGCAATGACGTTGGCCACGCTGAAGGTCTTGCCCGAGCCGGTCACACCCAGCAGGGTCTGGTGCGATAGCCCGGCCTCGATGCCCTCGACCATCAGGCGAATGGCCTCGGGCTGGTCGCCGGCCGGCTGGAAACGGGTGACGAGCTGGAACTCGGACATGTCTGACCTCGAGCAACTGTAAATATAGCCAGTAGTCTATACCGAAATGAGCCCTTTCAGGATCGCTTTCAGGTTAGCTGAGTGAGTGTATGTGTCAGTGGACCTGGCAATACGACCAATGGTTGAAAAAAATTCGGTAAAAACGCCGGAAAAGCTGCGCCAGACTGTCGCAGTGACCGATGGGTATCACTATACTGACTCCCCGTTTGTGCACCGCTTCAGTGCATTCGGCTGGAGCGTGCACGTCCTATCACACTCCATTCAGAGCCAAGGTAACAATGAGCCTGTTTTCCGCTGTCGAGCTGGCACCCCGCGACCCTATCCTGGGCCTCAACGAAGCTTTCAACACCGACCCACGTACCGACAAGGTCAACCTGGGTGTGGGCGTTTACAGCAATGAGGAAGGCCGTATCCCGCTGCTGCGCGCGGTAATCGAAGCCGAAACCCAGCGTGCCGCCCAGCATGCCTCGCGCGGCTACTTGCCGATCGACGGTATCGCCACCTACGACCAGGCCGTGCAGAAACTGCTGTTCGGCGCCGAGTCGCCGCTGCTGGCCGCAGGCCGTGTAGTGACCGTGCAGGCAGTGGGCGGTACCGGTGCTCTGAAGATTGGCGCCGACTTCCTCAAGCGCCTGTCGCCCAACGCCGTCGTCGCCATCAGCGATCCAAGCTGGGAGAACCATCGCGCGCTGTTCGAGACCGCTGGCTTCCCAGTGCAGAACTACCGCTACTACGATGCGCCGAGCCACGACGTCAACCGCGCCGGCATGCTCGAAGACCTGAACAACCTGCCAGCGGGCTCGATCATCGTCTTGCACGCGTGCTGCCATAACCCGACTGGCGTCGACCTGAGCCTGGACGACTGGAAAAACGTCCTGGAAGTGGTCAAGGCCAAAGGACACGTGCCATTCCTCGACATGGCCTACCAGGGCTTTGGTGATGGCATCGCCGAAGACGCCTTCGCGGTGCGCCTGTTCGCCGAATCCGGCCTGGACTTCTTCGTTTCCAGCTCGTTCTCCAAGTCGTTCTCGCTGTATGGCGAGCGCGTCGGTGCGCTGTCGATCGTGACCGCGTCGAAAGACGAAAGCAGCCGCGTGCTGTCGCAGGTCAAGCGGGTGATTCGCACCACCTACTCCAACCCGCCAACCCACGGCGCGACCATCGTTGCCACCGTGCTGAACAGCCCTGAGCTGCGTCAAATGTGGGAAGCGGAGCTGGGCGAGATGCGCGAGCGCATCCACGGCATGCGCAAGCAGATGGTCGAGTTGCTGAGCCAGTACGGCGCGAAAACCGACTTCAGCTTCGTCGGTCGCCAGCGCGGCATGTTCTCCTACTCGGGCCTGACCGCCGAGCAGGTAGCGCGCCTGAAGGATCAGTTCGGCATCTATGCTTTGGATACCGGCCGCATCTGTGTCGCAGCGCTGAACCAAAGCAATATCCACGTGGTCACCAAGGCCATCGTAGAAGTGCTGTAACTGATTGATTGTTAAGGGGGAGCAGGCTTGACTTCCCCTTTCCAATCAGTAAGATAGCCGCAGATTCCGCGATAGCTCAGTCGGTAGAGCAAATGACTGTTAATCATTGGGTCCCTGGTTCGAGTCCAGGTCGCGGAGCCAAACATTGAAAACCTCCAGATGCGCAAGCACTGGAGGTTTTTTCATTTCTGTCGCGGGCTTGGCTTACTTCAGCGGCTCAATGACGGGCTTGCCTTGATCGACCAGGCTCCACACCAGCAACTTGGTCGACTGGCTCACACTGGCATTGCGCGAAACGCTGTGCACGGCCCCCGGCGCTTCGTACCAGTATTGCCTCGCCTTGTAGGTTTTCTCCTGCTTTTCGTTCAGCTTGGACACCACCACGCCCTCCAGCACGACGCCATGACTGCGCCCAGGTTATGCCCAGGGACTGCAGCGACAATTGGCCAATTCAGAGAAAAACGGGAGGCCGTCAGTAAAACACGTCGATATCAGTCAACACGCCCAATCGGGTAAAACTGGCCGTGACTCCATACCCCAAGCCACTCTTGGCCATCGATTTGACGCGGCACCGCCAGCTCCACCAACTGATAGAACACATTGCGGTGAATCAGCGCTTCGAGGTTGGTGCGCATGAGAATGTAGGGCGATGGCTCCTGGGTCGCAGGATCGACCTGCACCCGCAGCGGATGATCGACACCCGCCTCGGCCTGGTCGTCGACGTTACTGGTAAAGCGCAAGACCTGCTGCTCGCCACTGCTCAGCACCTCCAGCGTCACCGCAACGAACGGCACGTCATCCACCTGGATGCCCACTTTCTCCACCGGAGTTACCAGGAAGTAAGCGTCGCCATCGCGGCGAATGATGGTGGAGAACAGGCGCACCATGGGTTTGCGGCCGATCGGCGTGCCTTGGTAGTACCAGGTGCCATCACGGGCGATGCGCATGTCGATATCGCCGCAGAAATCCGGATTCCACAGATGCACCGGCGCCGGTCCTTTCGCCTTGGGGATCTGCGCCAGCAGATCATTGGCCTTGGCGGAATCGGTCATCACCCTCTCCTCTCAGCGGCTCATGCCTAACAGACTACGAGCGTACTCGCGCATGGGGGCCGCGAGCAAATCCTGCGGGGCGTTGTCGTGGAACGTCAACAAACCGCCACGGCTCTTGATGCGGGCAGTGTCGACCAGATAGCGAGTGCTGGTCTCGATCAACATCAGCTGGACCACGCCGGTATCCCAACCCAGCCGATCCACTGCCTGCTCGTCATACCATTGATCGCCATTGCCGATGCGGTCATCGGTGCGAGCGAAGCGGGTGTACAACACATAGTGCGCGCCCACCGAGCGCGCCTCGGCAATCGCCTCTTCCAAGCCAAGAGGGCCTTGGGCGCGACGCACCAGCGGGAAGTATTCGACGAAGCTCTTGAAGGCTTCTTCGGCCACCACATTCTGCCCTGGCACTGGGCCTTTGCCGGGTGGCACGAATGCGCCCTGGCCAATGAAGATGAATGAGTCGGGCTGCAAACGAATCGACAGATTACGCTGGGTATCACTGTGGTCGAGCAACCCCGCATCGCTCATGTGATAACGGACACCTTCGCCCATATCGCTGACATTCATGCAGCCGCCCAACGCCATCAGCGCCAGCAGCAAGACCAGGCTACGCATCTTTCCTCCAGAAACCGGTGACGAAAAACCGGCGAATAGCCGCCAGATGCAGCTTTTGCGCCAGAGTCAGCCGCCGATCACCTTCATCACCGTCACCCCCCCGGAAAACGCCATGTCCTGCTTGTCTGCCAGGGCCTTGACCAGCAAGCGCTGCAGCGCCGGCAGCGCTTGATGGCGCGGCTTGTCGAGCAGATCGCCGATGAAATGACGATTGCCTGAGGACAGGCAGCCATGCAGCCAGCCCGTGGAGGACAAGCGCAGGCGCGAGCAGGTACGGCAGAACGGCACGCTCTCGTTGGCGATCACTCCAAAATGGCCCCTGCCCGGGATCTGGTAGCGCAAGGCAGTGGCATCCAGGGCGGCACTGGCCTGCTGGTAATCATACGCCTGGCCAATCAGCGCCAGCAGCTGCTCCAGACTGACAAACTGCTGCAAGAAGGCATTGCCGTCACGCGCCAGGTGCCCCATGCGCATCAGCTCGATGAAACGCAGTTCGTACCCCTGAGCCAGGCAGTATTCGAGCAACGGCAGCACCTGATTCAGGTTCTGCCCGCGCATGGGCACCATGTTGACCTTGATGCTCATGCCCGCCGCACGCGCCTGGTCCATGCCATCGAGAACACTGGCCAGATCACCGCCCCGGGCAATCTGGCGGAATTTGCCAGCATCCAAGGTGTCGAGGGAGACGTTCAGGCGGCGGATACCCGCCGCGCGCAGCAGCGGCAACTTGCGCGCAAGCAGCTGACCGTTGGTGGTCAGAGAGACATCTTGCAGGCCCAGCCCGGCTAGTGAATCGAGGAAGGCTTCCAGCCGCGGGCTGATCAGCGGTTCACCGCCGGTGATGCGCAGCCGCTCGATCCCTGCCGCCTCCACCAGATAGGCTACGCCTCGGGCCAGTGCCTGGCCGCTAAGCTCATCCTGCGCTGCCACCAGGCGCTTGCCGTCGGGCACACAATAGGTACAGGCGTAATTGCAGGCAGCCGTGAGGCTGACCCGCAGGTTGCGAAAGCGCCTGCCTTGAAGATCGACGATCATGGATGACTCCGGCATGGAAGAATGGGGCGTGCAAAACCTGACTCATAAATCAGGTTTTTGCAAGCCTCCATATCGGAGCGCGCCGGACGGATGCCGGCAAAGACCTTCAGTTGGCCGGTTCTGGGTCGCGCTTACGCTTGTTGCCCATCCGCACACCGATGTCCATCAGGAACTGGAAGAAGCCTTCCTGATCTTCCAGGACATTGCTCCAGAACGGCGAGTGATAAAGCGCCACGGCGCCGTGGACCAAGGCCCAGGCTGCGCAGTAATGGAAGTACGGCGGTACGTCTTCAAGCTTGCCTTCGCTGATGCGGCCCTTGATCAGCTGGGTCAGGCGGTCGAAGTTGGACGCGCGGATGCGGTGCAACTCCTCGACCATCTCCGGCACCTGGTTGCCCTTGACCACCTTTTCTTCCAAGCGGTCGAACAAGCGGTAGCGCTGCGGATCACGCATGCGAAACTCGAAATAGGCACGCGACAGGGCCTCTTTGTCGCGGTCGACATCGGCCGAATGCAACAAGCCGTTCAAATCACGCTCGTAGTCGAGCATCAGGCGCAGGTAGATCTCTGCCTTGGATTTGAAGTGCTTGTAGATCGTGCCTTTGCCGATACCCACGGCGTCGGCGATCATCTCGACGGTGACGCTGTCTTCACCCTGTTCGAGGAACAGCCTGAGGGCGGTATCGAGGATCTCTTGTTCGCGGCGGCGAAACTCACGGACCTTACGAGGTTCTTTCTGCATAGGAAGGACTGGTTGACAATCGAAGCCGATTATTATGCCTAACTTGCAGGAAATTGCACGGATCATCCAACCATGTCTATGTTTCACGATGAGTTCGAGCAGGCCCCGGGCCTGTGCTATCTGAACCATGCCGCCGTGGCGCCGTGGCCTAGACGCAGTGCCGATGCGGTGGCGCGCTTCGCCCGCGACAACGTTTGCCTAGGCGCCAGCGAGTACCCGCAATGGCTGGCTACCGAGCGGCGCCTGCGCCAGCGCCTGGCGCGGATGATCAATGCCCCAAGCTCAGGCGATATCGCGCTGGTGAAGAACACTTCCGAGGCGCTCTCGCTGGTGGCATTCGGCCTCGACTGGCAGGTGGGCGATCAGGTGGTGATCAGCGACGAAGAGTTCCCTTCCAACCGAATCGTCTGGCAAGCCCTGGCCGATCAGGGCGTGCAGGTGATTCAGGTCAGGCTCGCTGGCGACGACGAGCCAGAAACGGCGCTGCTGGCCGCTTGCACTGAGCACACCCGCCTGCTGGCGGTCAGCGCTGTACAGTTTGCCAGCGGCTTGCGTCTGGACTTGGCCCGCCTGGGCCAGGCCTGCCAGCTACGTGGCGTGCTGTTCTGCGTCGATGCCATCCAGCAGATCGGCGCCCTGCCCTTCGATGTGCAGCACTATCAATGCGACTTTGCCATGGCTGATGGCCATAAATGGATGCTCGGGCCTGAGGGGCTCGGGGTGTTCTACTGCCGGGCGGCGCTGCGACCACGCCTCAAGCTGCACGCCTATGGCTGGCACATGCTGGAACATCTAGGCGATTTCGAGCGTGAACACTGGCAAGTCGCCCGCAGCGCACGTCGGTTCGAGTGCGGCAGCCCGAACATGCTCGGTGCTTGTGCGCTGGAAGCTAGCCTGTCGCTGCTTGAGGAAGTGGGCATGGACAGCGTTGCACAGCAGCTACAGCTGCGCATCGAGCAATTGCTTGAGGGGCTTTCGGCTATCCCAGGGGTAATGTTGCTTAGCCCGCGTGAGCCAGGACGCCGGGCCGGCATCGTGACATTCGCCATTGATGGGCATGACAGTGGCCGGGTTTTCCAGCAGCTGAGCGAGCAACGCGTGATCTGTGCAAAACGCGGCGGCGGTGTGCGCTTATCACCGCATTTCTACACGCCAGAGTGGGTCATCGACGAAACACTTCGACATATTCGGCGAATTGCCAAGCACTGAATGCGCTATGGATCCCGCACGTATTCCAAATCTGTTTAAAAAACGACCAGCTGTCGCTGGCAGTGCGCCAAACCTGACCAATACTTGAAGTGTTGGCGCGGCGCATCCCCCCAAGTGGCGCGCCGATAAAGGTGCTCAGGGACCGCGTACCTTTGTTTTACTCCTAATGGTCTTAACCCGGATTCCCCCCCCCAGAACCCGGGTTTTTTTTGGGCTGTTTACAGGGAGGATGGGCAGGTGCTGCTGTGTAGTGTTTGCTCTGGCCTCATCGCGGGCAAGCCCGCTCCAGGGGTGGCGATAACCGCTCGACCGGCGTAAACGGCCGCAGGAATCACGCAACCCGGGCTAGCGGGAACAACCGCTTGAAGTTACCGGTGGTCTGCTCAGCCAACTGCTCATAGCTGACACCGCGCAGCGAGGCGATGTATTCAGCCACTTCACGCACGTACTGCGGCAGATTCGGCTTGCCGCGGTGGGGGATCGGCGCCAGGTACGGCGAATCGGTTTCCACCAGCAGACGATCAGCCGGCACCTGGCGAGCCACCTCACGCAGGGCATCGGCATTGCGGAAGGTGACGATGCCGGACAACGAGATGTAGTAACCCAGGTCCAACGCGGCCTTGGCCATCTCCCAGTCTTCGGTGAAGCAGTGCAGCACGCCGGCTTGTGGCAGATTGACCTCGCGCAGCAATGCCAAGGTGTCAGCCCGCGCCGCGCGGGTGTGGACGATCACCGGCTTGCCGGTCTGGCGCGACGCTTCCAGGTGCAGGCGGAAAGACGCCTGCTGCAACTCAGCGGCCTCAGGCTCGTAGTGATAATCCAGGCCAGTTTCGCCGATCGCCACCACGTGCGGGTGCGCCAGCTCCTTGAGCAACCAGTCAAGCGCAGGCGTCTCGCCCGGCGCCAGATCGAGCGGATGGATTCCCACCGAACAATCGACGTCGGCATATTGCTCACTGAGCGCCTTCACTGCCCCAGCGTTATCAGCGCTGACACCAATGCACAGAAAGTGGCCCACGCCGCGCTCGCGGGCAGCTTGCAGGGCGGCATCGAGCGAGCCCTGATGGGCGCTGAGGTCAAGACGGTCGAGGTGGCAATGGGAATCTACGAGCATGGGAGCACGACACACAAAAAGAAATCTAAGAAAAATTACCGGGCGCCTGGCAATTGGACCCAATGGGCCAGCAAGGCTTCCAGCAACAGCACACGATTAAGGTTGGCCTTGCCCAGCACCTTCTGGCGCTGTTCAAGGATCCACGCCTGGATATCCAGGACCTTGCCCTGCCGGCTCTTCTGCGCGAGGTACTGCACCACCTTGCGCATATCAGCCAAGCCTAACCCCTCCTCGTCCTGGGTCAATTGATAACGCAGGATCAACTGCGACCAATCGAAGAACCAGTCGAACAGTTGCAGCAACGGCACAGTATTCCACGCCTCGGCCAGCTGGCTGGGGGACTGTTGCTGCTTGAGCAGCTTCTTCACCCCATCAGTGACCAGTGCACGCTGATCGCGTACACCCTGCGCCTGTAGGCTGACCGCCATCAGCGGTGAACCGGCCGCCAGGGTCAGCAGCTCTTCGCGCTCGACCTCGTCACTGTCAGGCAGAGCGCTGGCCAGCCAGGCCTGGCTCTGGGCCAGGCTTGGTTGCGGGCAGGTGACCTGCTGGCAGCGGCTCTTGATGGTTGGCAACAAGCGACTGGGTTGGTGGCTGACCAGCAGTAATACTGTATCGCCAGAGGGCTCTTCCAGGCTTTTCAGCAAAGCGTTGGAGGCGTTGATATTCATCGCCTCCACCGGCTCGATCAAGATCACCTTGCGCCCGCCCAACTGCGCCGTTTGCACGACGAACGCCACCAACTCACGGACCTGATCGACCTTGATCGGCTTGTCCGCCTCTTCCGGCTCAAGGATAAAGTTGTCCGGGTGACTACCAGCCTTGAGCAGCAGGCACGACTTGCACTGGCCACAGGCATCAAGCCCCTGCGGTTGCTGGCACAGCAAACGCGCCATCAGCCGCTCGGCCAGGGCGCGTTTGCCAATACCTTGCGGCCCATGCAGCAGGTAGGCATGGGCGTGCTGGCTACGACCGGCCAACTGCTGCCAGAGCGGCTGCTGCCAGGGGTAGGCCTCAGCCACGGCAACGCTCCAGGATGCCCGGCAGCAAACCGTCGATGGCCCGCTGCACGGCGTCCAGGGACTGGCCAGCATCGACAATGCTGTAACGCTGTGGCTCACCTTTGGCGCGCTCAAGATAAGCCTGACGCACCGCTTCGAAGAACGCTTGGCCCTCTTGCTCGAAGCGGTCCAGGCGACCGCGCGCAGCAGCGCGTGCCAAGCCGACCTCAATCGGCAGATCGAAGACCAGGGTCAGGTCCGGACGTAGCTCGCCCTGAACGAAGTTTTCCAGAATGGCGATGCGCTCCACCGGCAGGCCACGACCACCACCTTGGTAGGCGTAGGTGGCATCGGTGAAGCGATCGCACAACACCACCGCGCCGCGCGCCAGGGCCGGCCGGATCACCTGGGCCAGGTGCTGGGCACGGGCAGCGAACATCAGCAGCAGCTCGGTATCAGCTGCCATGCGCTCGTCACTGGGCGCCAGCAGTAGCTCGCGGATCTGCTCGGCCATGGGCGTACCACCGGGTTCACGGGTCAGCACCACGTCCAGCCCGTGCTCGCGCAGACGCTGCGCCAGGTATTCGCGGTTGGTGCTCTTGCCCGCGCCTTCGGGGCCTTCCAGGGTAATAAACAAGCCGCTCACGGGCAGTCCTTAATGTTGTTCGTCAGGTACCGGCGCATCGGCTGGCACAGGGTCGGTAGCAGGGGCGTCGGCCTCGGGCGCCGGGTTATCGCCTGGCGCTTGGTTGGCGTCGGCCGGCGCTTCACCGTTCTCAGCAGGCGCCTGGCTTGGCGCCACGCCCCCTTCTGCCCCAGGCTGGGCCTGTGGCGCGGGGCTGGAGCGGTAGTCGGCGCGGCGCTTGAGTTGGTACTCGCGCACTGCGGTGTTGTGATCGTCGAGGTCGTCGGAGAACACATGGCTGCCGTCGCCACGTGCGACGAAGTACAGGCTGGTGCCGTTGGACGGATTCAACGCGGCATGGATCGCCTCACGCCCGACCATGGCGATCGGCGTCGGCGGCAGGCCGCTGATGGTGTAGGTGTTGTAGGGCGTCGGCTCACGCAGGTCGGCACGGGTGATCCGGCCGTTGTAGCGCTCGCCCATGCCGTAGATCACAGTCGGGTCGGTCTGCAGCATCATGCCCAGGCGCAGACGGCGTACGAATACCCCGGCGATCTGCCCACGCTCCTGCGGTATGCCGGTTTCCTTTTCCACCAGCGAGGCCATGATCAGCGCCTGGTAAGGGTCGCGGTACGGCAGGTCGCTGACCCTCTCAGCCCACTCTTTGGCCAGCACCTCTTCCAGGCGCATGTAGGCCTGCTGGAGCAATTCGACATCGCTCATGCCGCGCACGAAGCGATAGGTGTCAGGGAAAAAGCGCCCCTCGGGGAACACGCCGGAATGGCCAAGCTTGTCCATCACTTCAGCGTCGGACAACCCTTCGAGGGTGTGCTTGAGCTTTTCGTGCTTGGCCACGGCGGCGCGGACCTGGCGGAAGGTCCAGCCCTCGACCAGGGTCAGGTTGTACTGCACCACATCACCCCGACGCCAAGCGTCGAACAGCTGTTCCACGGTCATGCCAGGGGTCAGGCGGTATTCACCGGTATGCAGCGGCGTGCCGGCCATATTGAAGCGCCAATACAGGCGCAGCCAGACCGCGTCGTCCAGCAGCCCTTCGCTTTGCATGCGATAGAACATACGGTTGGGCGTGGTGCCGTTGGGCACGTCGAGCATGCGTTCTTGCTCAACGTGCAGCGGCTGCTCCAGGACCGAATGGACCTTCCAGGCCGACCAGCCTAATGCCAGGCCAGCAAGGATAAGGCCCATTTCCAGCAGCAGCAGGAATTTGCGTCTCACGAATCAGGTATCCAGTAGCGTACGGGCAACGGCCTGCAGTTTACGGGTGAGCGGCCCCGGCGGCCAGTCAAGCGTGTGTGCAGGGCACGCACACACGGGCCAAATTCCATACACGCTGTTGCAAACGAAGACTTCGTCGGCCTGCTCCAGGTCCGCCAGCTCAAGGTCTCGCACCTCAAACGGGATACCCAGCACTGCCGCCTGCTGCAGCAACGCTGCGCGCATCACTCCAGCCACGCCGCAACGACTCAGGTCGGCAGTCAGCAAGATGCCATCGCGAACCAGAAACAGATTGCTGTAGACGCCCTCGATCAACCGCCCTTGGGTATCACGCATCAGCCCTTCGGCATGCTCGGCGTCCTGCCATTCGGCACGGGCCAGCACCTGCTCAAGGCGATTGAGATGTTTGAGCCCGGCCAACAGCGGTTGTTCCGCCAGACGCGTCTGGCAGGCGAACAGGCGCACGCCTTGGTCGGCATTGGCGGCGGGATAAGCTGGCAGCGGGCTGCCTTGCACAATGCGTCGCGCCGGTGATCCTGCGACGGGCGCATAGCCGCGCAGGCTGTCGCCGCGGGTGAGGATAAACTTGGCCACGCCATCGCCAAGCTGGCTGGCGTAACGCGTCAGTTCATCGCGAATCAAGGGTAGATCGGCTTCGATCGCCAGGCGCTGGCAACCCAACGCCAGGCGTTCGAGATGCAGCTCCAGCAGGCTCGGCCTGCCGGAGTGCACGGCAATGGTCTCGAACAGACCATCGCCGTAGGCCAGCCCACGATTGTGCAGATTCACCGCAGTCGCAGGCTGACCGTCGATCCAGCTGTGCATCAGTCGGCGAACCGGCGGAATACCAGCGAACCGTTGGTTCCACCAAAGCCGAACGAGTTGGACAGCACCACATCGATCGGCATGCTACGCGCTTGATGCGGCACGAAGTCCAGGTCGCAACCTTCGTCCGGCTCCTCCAGGTTGATGGTCGGCGGCGCCATCTGGCTGTTGATCGCCAGGACGCTGAAGATCGCCTCCACCGCACCCGCCGCACCCAGCAAGTGGCCGGTCATCGACTTGGTCGAGCTGACTGCCAGCTTGTAGGCGTGCTCACCGAACACGCGCTTGATCGCGGCCACTTCAGCGATGTCGCCGGCAGGGGTCGAGGTGCCGTGGGCGTTGATGTAGCTGACCTGCTCAGGCTGGATGCCGGCGTCGCGCAAGGCGTTGGCCATGCAGCGGGCAGCGCCTTCACCCGAATCAGGTGGCGAGGTCATGTGGTAGGCGTCACCGCTCATGCCGAAACCAACCAGCTCGGCATAAATGGTCGCACCACGCGCCTTGGCGTGCTCGAGCTCTTCGAGCACCAGTGCACCGGCACCGTCGGAGAGTACGAAGCCATCCCGACCCTTGTCCCACGGACGGCTGGCACGGGTCGGCTCGTCATTGCGCGTCGACAGCGCACGCGAGGCGCCAAAACCACCCATGCCCAGGCCACACGCGGCCATCTCGGCACCGCCGGCGATCATCACGTCAGCTTCGCCGTAGGCAATGTTGCGCGCGGCCATGCCGATGCAATGGGTGCCGGTGGTACAAGCCGTGGCAATGGCGTAGTTCGGCCCTTGCAGACCCAGATGGATCGACAGGAAGCCGGAAATCATATTGATGATCGAACCTGGCACGAAGAACGGCGAAATGCGCCGCGGGCCCTGCTCGTGCAGGGTCCGGCTGGTTTCTTCGATATTGGTCAGACCGCCAATGCCCGACCCCATGGCCACGCCAATGCGCTCGCGGTTGGCATCGGTGATGTCCAGCCCGGCGTTGCGCACTGCCTGAAAGCCTGCTGCCAGCCCATACTGAATGAACAGGTCAAGCTTGCGTGCTTCCTTGGCCGACAGGTACTGCTCGACTTCGAAGCCCTTGACCGAGCCGCCAAAACGGGTTGAGTAAGCGGTCAGGTCCGTGTGTTCGATCGGACCAATGCCACTGCGGCCAGCCAGAATGCCCTGCCAGGTGCTCGGTACATCGGTACCCAGTGGCGACAGCATACCCATACCGGTGACCACGACGCGTCTACGCGACACAGTACTCTCCTCATTTTCTAATAACAGAGTCTCTTGCCATTGCATCCAGGACTCGGAATGCAATGGCAACAAACTCTTGATTCACGGTTCTCGCAAAGAAAAAACCGCACGCCGGCAAAGGCAGTGCGGTTTTTCCCGACAAGAAGCGTCGACTACAAACGTCTTAGGCCTTGTGGCTGTTGACGTAGTCGATGGCAGCTTGAACGGTAGTGATCTTCTCGGCTTCTTCGTCAGGGATTTCGGTCTCGAATTCCTCTTCCAGAGCCATCACCAGCTCAACGGTGTCAAGCGAATCGGCACCCAGGTCATCGACGAAGGACTTCTCGTTGGTCACTTCCTCTTCCTTGACGCCCAGTTGCTCGGCGACGATTTTCTTGACGCGTTCTTCGATGGTGCTCATACCTAGTTTTCACTCCTAATGGACATATGTCAGGCAGCTGGCCGGTGACCAAGTTTATAGCAAGACGTTTGCTTTTCAAGCGGAACGCGCCCTGCCATACCCTATTGAATAGTCACCCAACCCTCTGTCCGGAATCTGGTTGCAGCTTTATAACGGATTTTAGGCTCGGAGTATGACTCTTTTTTGAACCAATCCGTCACATTGAGTTGCGGTGTTACATGTACATCCCGCCGTTCACCGGCACCGTAGCGCCAGTGACGTAGGCTGCGCCATCGGATGCCAGGAAGGCCACCACTTTGGCGATTTCATCAGCCTGACCCAGGCGGCCCAGCGGAATCTGGGTTTGCAGCGCTTCACGCTGCGCTTCGGGCAATTCACGGGTCATGTCGGTATCGATGAAGCCTGGAGTGACCGAGTTGACGGTGATATTGCGCGAACCCACTTCACGCGCCAGGGCGCGGCTGAAGCCTTCCAGGCCTGCCTTGGCGGCGGCGTAGTTTACCTGACCGACGTTGCCCATGGCACCCACAACCGAACCGATGCTGATGATACGACCCCAGCGCGCCTTGGTCATGCCACGCAGCACGCCCTTGGACAAGCGGTACAGGCTGTTGAGGTTGGTATCGACCACGTCGAACCACTCGTCGTCTTTCATCCGCAGCATCAGGTTGTCGCGGGTGATGCCGGCGTTGTTGACCAGGATCGCGGTAGCGCCGAATTGCTCCTGAATGGCCGCAAGAACGGCGGTGACCGACTCTTCGCTGGTCACGTTCAGTTCCATGCCGGTACCGGTGATGCCGTGCTCCTTGAGGGTGGCGGCGATGCGCTCTGCGCCCGAGGCCGAGGTCGCGGTACCGATCACGGTCGCGCCCTGGCGGCCCAGTTCGAGGGCGATAGCCTGGCCGATGCCACGGCTAGCGCCGGTGACCAGTGCAACTTTACCTTGCAGGCTCATGCAAGCTTCTCCAAATTCAGGCCAGCGCCGCACGGGTGGCGGCGACGGCGTCAGGGGTATTGAGGTTGTAGGTGGTCACGCCGTCAGCGCAACGCTTGTTCAGGCCAGCCAGGACCTTGCCCGGGCCGCACTCGACCAGGTTGCCCGCGCCGTTGGCGGCCAGGGTCTGCACGCACTCGACCCAGCGCACTGGCTTGTACAGCTGCTCGAGCAGGTCGCGCTTGAGCGCATCGAGATCAGCGGCGATGCCAGCGGTGACGTTCTGTACTACCGGGATCTGCGGGGCTTTCCAGTCGATGGCGTTGACGTGCTCGGCGAAACGCTCGGCGGCCGGCTTCATCAGGGCACAGTGCGACGGTACGCTGACCGCCAGTGGCAGGGCGCGCTTGGCACCGGCCTCTTTGCACAGCTCCATGGCACGATCGACCGCAGCCTTGTTGCCGGCAATCACAACCTGGCCCGGCGAGTTGAAGTTCACCGCGCTGACCACTTCATCTTCAGCCGCCTTGGCGCAGATCTCGACTACCACGGCGTCGTCCAGGCCAAGGATCGCAGCCATGGCACCGTGACCGGACGGCACGGCTTCCTGCATCAACTGACCGCGACGTTCGACCAAGCGAACGGCGTCTTTCAGCGACAGACTGCCAGCGGCGACCAGCGCGCTGTACTCGCCCAAGCTGTGACCTGCAACGAAGGCAGGCTGTGCGCCGCCCTCTTCCAGCCACAAGCGCCACAGGGCGATGGAGGCGGTGAGGATCGCCGGCTGGGTCTTGTCGGTTTGATTGAGTTGTTCTTCCGGGCCTTCCTGAACCAGCTTCCACAGGTCGTAACCCAGAGCCTCGGAGGCCTCCTTGAAGGTCTCGATGATCACCGGCTTTTCGGCGCCGAGTTCAGCAAGCATGCCCAGCGACTGGGAACCTTGGCCGGGAAAGACGAATGCGAGGGATGCAGACATTGAACAAGCCCTTATGATCTTGTCGTCGGATAGGGTGCGCCAAGCCCGAAGCTGGACGCGCAATCTGAAAACTTGGATGAAAACGAAAACCAAGCGGTCACATTTAACCACTTCATGGCGATTATGCCTAAGGCAGCAAGTCCTCCAGGCGACCATGCAAGCGCTGCGGCAGGTTTTCCTGGATCTCGATCAGCGCGCGCTGGATTGCGCTCTGCAAGCCCTCTACGCCCGCCGAGCCATGACTTTTTATGACGATACCCTGCAAGCCGAGAAAGCTTGCGCCATTGTGCCGCGCGGGGGCCAAATCGGCTTGCAGACGTTTGAGCAGCGGCAAGGCCATGGCGCCGACAGCTCGGGCGAACACGCCACCCTTGAACAGCGCCTCGATGCGCGCACTGATCATGGTCGCCAGGCCTTCGCTGGACTTGAGCAGGATATTGCCGACAAAACCGTCGCACACCACCACGTCAGCCTCACCCCGGTACAGGCCGTCACCTTCGACGAAACCTATGTAGTTAAGGCCGCGGGCATTCTGCAACAGTGTGGCAGCCAGCTTGACCTGCTGGTTGCCCTTGATGTCTTCGGTGCCAATATTGAGCAGCGCCACGCGCGGACGATGAATCCCCAGCGCCTGGGCCGCGACCGATCCCATTACCGCGAACTGGAAGAGGTTGTCGGCGCTGCAATCGACGTTAGCGCCCAGGTCGAGCAACTGACAGAAGCCTGATTGGGTCGGAATCGCCGCCACCATCGCCGGCCGATCGATGCCCGGCAGGGTCTTTAGCACGAAACGCGACAAGGCCATCAGCGCACCGGTATTGCCGGCACTCACGCAGGCCTGTGCCTTGCCGTCACGCACTAGTTCGAGGGCGACGCGCATCGACGAGTCAGGTTTACCGCGCAATGCCTGAGAAGGCCGCTCGTCCATGCCCACCACTTCGCTGGCGGCCACGATTTGCAGGCGCGCGCGATCCGCAGCCGAGAGGCCACTGACAAGATCTTCAAGAAGGGAGGGTTGACCGACGAGGGTCAGGTGTAGCGAGGGAGTAGCCAAGAGGCAAGCGATACTTGCCTGGACAATGCTGCGGGGACCGAAGTCCCCGCCCATTGCGTCGATCGCGATGATCTGAGCGGACAAGATTTACTCGTCAGCGCCCTTGTCGATCACTTTGCGACCACGGTATACGCCTTCTGGCGATACGTGGTGGCGCAGGTGTACTTCACCGGTGCTTTTCTCTACCGACAGCGCGTTTTCCGACAGGGCGTCGTGCGAACGGCGCATGTCACGGGCAGAGCGGGATTTTTTGTTCTGCTGAACAGCCATAATTGATTAACTCCTAAACGTTTGGGTCACGCTTTAACTGCGCCAAGACACTGAACGGGTTGGACCGCGTTACCTCGTCCTTGCTCGATTCGGGCTCGTCTGCGCCCGCCGGCTGCTGGCATTCTTCCGGATGATGAGCAGGCACGATGGGCAAGGCGAGCAAAAGCTCTTCCTCGATCAGCGCCTGCAGATCCAAAGGATCTTCGCCCAGTTCCAGCACGTCATAGCCTTTCGGCAACGACTGGGTATTCGCACCCTCCTTCACCACAGCGTAGGAACACTCGCTGTGAATCGGCAGGGTGACCAGCTCAAGACAACGCTGGCAAACCATTTTGACTTCGACGTCGAGTTCACTGTGGATAACCACAGCGTTCTGTTCGTCTCGTTCAAAATCGAACTTCGCCTGCACCGTACCGACATTGTCGGAAAGCGGGTCGCAGAGTCTTTCCAAATCAGCGAGTTGCAGCGAACCTTGGAGGGTTACGCCACGATCGGCTAATTTGCGCGGGTCAACGTGAGGTGGAATCGGGTCATTCAACATAGGCGCAGCATTCTAGGGATGCCCCCCGCCCCTGTCAAAGGAAATTCGGCGGCATCTGCCATGTTAGAATCGGATGATCTGCCCAGGAGTCTACCATGCTTCCCCTGTTATTGGCTTCCAGCTCCCCTTACCGGCGCGAACTGCTCGAGCGCCTGCAGCTGCCCTTCACCTGGGCAAGCCCCGATATAGACGAGCAGCGCCTGGATGACGAGCCGGCTGTCGAGCTGGTTCGACGCCTGGCGCGGCAGAAAGCCGAGGCACTTGCGGGCAGCCACTCTGATCATCTGATCATTGGCTCTGACCAGGTTGCCGTGCTGGGCGAACAGATCCTTGGCAAGCCGCACACCTTCGATCGAGCGTGCGAGCAGCTGCTTGCGGCGAGCGGGCAGCACGTTACTTTCCTCACTGGCCTGGCGCTGTACAACAGCCAGACAGGCCAGTGCCAGGTCGACTGCGTGCCGTTTACCGTTGCAATGCGTGAATTGGACCGAGGACGCGTTGAGCGCTATCTGAGGGCTGAGCAGCCGTTTGACTGTGCTGGCAGCTTTAAAGCGGAAGGGTTGGGCGTGAGCCTGTTTCAGAGCACCCATGGCTGCGATGCGACCAGCCTGGTCGGCCTGCCACTGATTCGGCTGGTGGATATGCTGCTTAAGGAAGGGGTGCAGATTCCTTGAGAATTCTGGGGGCGCTTAGCCCCCAGACTCGTTCAACCTTAACGCAGGGTCGGCCCCTGGAACCCCATCCACATGGCCAAATGCTCAGCCACACTGGCACCAATGCGCTTGGAGAAACGATCGAACGGCGATTCCTGGACAGTGAAATCGACCAGGTTCTTCTCACCGACAATATCCCGCGCCACATAGCTGGCACTACCCAGACCATCCACCAACCCCAGCGCCTTGGCCTGTTCACCCGACCAGATCAGGCCGCTGAACAGCTCTGGATGCTCCTTGTCCTTCAGGCGCTCGCCGCGACCCTGCTTGACCATGGCAATGAACTGCTGGTGGGTCGTGTTGAGCACACCCTGCCAGAACTCGGTCTCTTCAGGCTTGGCTGGCGAGAACGGATCAAGAAACGCCTTGTGCTCACCGGCGGTGTAGGTACGACGCTCCACTCCCAGCTTGTCCATGGTACCGACAAAGCCGTAGCCCGCTGCGGTCACCCCGATCGAACCGACCAGGCTCGCCTTGTCGGCGTAGATCTCGTCCGCCGCACTGGCGATGTAATACGCACCCGAAGCCCCCAGATCGGCGATCACCGCATACAACTTGATCTGCGGGTACTCGGCCCGCAGGCGACGGATCTCGTCATACACATAACCGGACTGCACCGGACTGCCGCCGGGGCTGTTGATGCGCATCACCACAGCCTTGGTCTTGGCGTCCTTGAACGCCTCACGCAGGCTCTTGACGATATTGTCGGCACTGGCGGCCTCCTGGTCGGCAATGATGCCACGCACTTCGACCAACGCCGTGTGGCTGTCGCTGCGCGAGGCAGTGCTATCCATGCTCATCAGCGGCGAGAACAGGAACAGGATGCCGAACAGATAGAGGAACGTCAGCAGCTTGAAGAAGATGCCCCAGCGCCGCGCTCGGCGCTGCTCTTGCACTCCGGCCAGCAAGGTCTTCTCCAGCAGCTTCCAGCTCTTGCGATCTTCATCCTCGACCACCTCGGTCTTGGGCGCTTTCCACTCGTCAGCCATGCTCACCTACCTTGGAATTGAAGTTGCGCCGAACCACTCAACCACTGGCGCAACTGGGAAAAATGATCGATACAGACCTGCGGACCAAATTCAGCCAGCGCCTGCAGCGACATCGCGCCGTAGCCCACCGCCACCGAATGCATCCCGGCATTGCTGGCCATCTGCAGATCGAACGCCGAATCTCCGACCATCAGCGCCTGTCCGGGTTCGACCTGGCAATGCGCAAGAATCTCTTCGAGCATCAGCGGATGGGGCTTGCCGCGGGTTTCGTCGGCCGCCCGAGTGATGTCGAAGAATTGCTCCCAGCCATTGGCCTTGAGCACCCGATCCAGCCCGCGACGCGCCTTGCCGGTCGCCACCGCCAGACGATAACCCTCGGCACGAAAAGCATCCAGCGACTCCAGCACGCCTTCGAACAACGGCGAAGGCTGCTGATCGAGCGCCATGTAGACGTCGGCATAGTGCTGGCGGAAGACCTCGACCTGGACCGGCTCAAGATGGGGATAGAGCACCGAGATCGCCTCGCTCAGCGCCAGACCAATGATGCCCTTCACCGCATCTTCGGCGCTTGGCGCCTCGCCTGCACGCTCGGCCGCCAGGTTCATGGCCAGGACAATGCGCCCGATCGAGTCGGCCAACGTGCCATCCCAATCGAAGACCAACAGCTCATAGCGTTTACTCATCGACAATCAGCTCGCACTCAAGCGCTCCACGGTCTTGGCCCACATCTCATCGACCGGCGCCTCGACCTTCAGCTCGCCGCCATCGGGCAGCGGCACGGTCAGGGCATAGGCATGCAAGAACAGGCGCTTGCCCCCCAGCTCACGGATCTCGCGAGTGAAGTCCTCGTCACCGTACTTGCTGTCGCCGGCGATCATGTGACCGGCATGCAGGGTGTGCACGCGGATCTGGTGCGTACGACCGGTAATCGGCCGCGCCTCGACCATGGTGGCGAACTCGCCGAAGCGGCGCAGCACGCGGAACAGGGTCAGCGCGTCCTTGCCTTCGTCATTGATTTCGACCATGCGCTCGCCCGAGCGCAAGTTGCTCTTTTGCAGCGGCGCATTGACCTGCTTCTTCGATGTCGGCCAGTGACCGCGCACCAGCGCCATGTAGCGCTTGTCGACACCATCGCCGCGCAGGGCGGCATGCAGGTGGCGCAACATGCTGCGCTTCTTGGCGATCATCAACAGGCCGGAAGTGTCGCGATCCAGGCGATGGACCAGCTCCAGCTCCTTGGCATCCGGGCGCAGCTGACGAAGCGCCTCGATCACCCCAAAGCTCAGGCCGCTGCCGCCATGCACGGCGATACCGGCTGGCTTGTTGAGCACGATCAGCGCCTTGTCTTCATAGACAATCGCTGCCTCCAGGCGCTGCAACAGCGCCTGGGCGACCGGTACCGGCTCGTCGCGCTCAGGCAGCCGGACGGGCGGTACCCGTACGATGTCGCCGGCCTGGATCTTGTACTCAGGCTTGACCCGCCCCTTGTTGACCCGCACCTCACCCTTGCGCAGGATGCGGTAGACCAGGGTCTTGGGCACGCCCTTGAGGGCCGTGATAAGGAAATTGTCGATACGTTGGCCGGCAAGCTCCGGCGCGACTTCGATCAGCTGAACGCCGGAAGTCGGAGGGGTATTGGTCGTCATTGCTCGATCATAACAATTTTTTATGGAATTGAAGCACTTAATCATTACTGCTATAGTCGCGAACGCCGCCAAAAGCGGCAGGCCAGCGGCACCTGGCTCTACGCCGGGCCCTGACCATCGCAATTCTCGAGGACGCGAGGCCGTCCTACGGGGTTTTCGCCAGTTTACCGAAATGCCTGGAATCGCCACCAGCGCCGAGTAGAGAAGACCGAAAAAAAACGACAAGCGCGGTGTTTCACCTGCTTTCCCGCTTCTTTTCGCTGGACCTCTGCCCCGCCACCGTCGCTTCCGCGTCACACCCGGCGAATGCTTCGGAAATACCTGCCTTGGACATGAATGGCGTCAGCTTCTGAATCGAAGCTGGCGAAAAATGCAACCCGTTGCGGATTCAGCGCGCGGCAGCACCCGAATTTTCAGGGATACGTGCAGGGTGGAGATGTACAGCCTCCCGGATCGTGTAGCACGGCGTTCGGCCACCGGCCCTCTGTAATGGCCCGGCGAGCGAGCCTCGATGTTCTCCAGATGCCTACGGGCGTCCACGATTCACTGGCTGATTCCTCCTCCTGACTGAGTGCACTTGGCACCGCAGCAACAGGACGCGTCGTCGCGACCACGGCAGGCTGGGCAACCGGCTGGTGCCGAATGTCGCCGACACGGGGGTGGCTCGCTACCCTTTGCGCACCTTGGCACCGACCATGAGAAGTCGTGTGTGCCGAACGCCGTTTCCGGCAGCCCGGAAACCGACGGTACAACATGAAAAGAATGCTGATTAACGCAACTCAACCCGAAGAGTTGCGTGTAGCTCTGGTGGATGGCCAACGCCTCTACGACCTGGATATCGAATCCGGCGCCCGTGAGCAGAAAAAGGCCAACATCTACAAAGGCAAGATCACCCGGATCGAGCCCAGCCTCGAAGCCGCCTTCGTCGACTTCGGCTCCGACCGTCACGGCTTCCTGCCGCTGAAGGAAATCTCCCGCGAGTACTTCAAAAAGGCCCCTGAGGGCCGCGTCAACATCAAGGAAGTGCTCAGCGAAGGCCAGGAAGTCATCGTCCAGGTCGAGAAGGAAGAGCGCGGCAACAAAGGCGCCGCCCTGACCACCTTCATCAGCCTGGCTGGCCGCTACCTGGTACTGATGCCTAACAACCCCCGTGCAGGCGGTATTTCCCGTCGCATCGAAGGCGAAGAGCGCAATGAACTGCGCGAAGCCCTCAATGGCCTGACCGTGCCGGGTGACATGGGCCTGATCGTGCGCACCGCCGGCCTTGGCCGCAGCAGCGAAGAAATGCAGTGGGACCTGGACTACCTGCTGCAACTGTGGACCGCGATCAAAGAAGCTTCGCTGGACCGCACTGCGCCGTTCCTGATCTACCAGGAAAGCAACGTCATCATCCGCGCGATCCGTGACTACCTGCGCCAGGACATCGGCGAAGTGCTGATCGATAGCATCGATGCCCAGGAAGAAGCCCTGACCTTCATCCGCCAGGTGATGCCGCAGTACGCCAGCAAGGTCAAGCTGTACGAAGACAGCGTACCGCTGTTCAACCGCTTCCAGATCGAAAGCCAGATCGAGACCGCCTTCCAGCGCGTGGTCGACCTGCCTTCCGGCGGCTCGATCGTGATCGACCCGACCGAAGCCCTGGTGTCCATCGACATCAACTCGGCGCGTGCCACCAAAGGCAGCGACATCGAAGAAACCGCCCTGCAGACCAACCTGGAAGCGGCCGAGGAAATCGCCCGCCAACTGCGTCTGCGTGATATCGGCGGCCTGATCGTCATCGACTTCATCGACATGACCCCAGCCAAGAACCAGCGCGCCGTCGAAGAGCGCGTGCGCGAGTGCCTTGAAGCTGACCGCGCCCGTGTCCAGGTTGGCCGGATCTCGCGCTTCGGCCTGCTGGAAATGTCTCGTCAGCGCCTGCGCCCATCGCTGGGCGAAAGCAGCGGCATCGTCTGCCCACGCTGCTCGGGCACCGGCATCATCCGTGACGTCGAGTCGCTGTCGCTGGCAATCCTGCGTCTGATCGAAGAAGAAGCCCTGAAGGACCGCACTGCTGAAGTGCGCGCCCAAGTGCCAATCCCGGTGGCCGCGTTCTTGCTCAACGAGAAACGCAACTCGATCACCAAGATCGAACTGCGTACGCGCGCACGGATCATCATCCTGCCGAACGATCACCTGGAAACCCCGCACTTCGAAGTCCAGCGCCTGCGCGACGACAATCCGGACGTGCTGACCAACCAGTCCAGCTACGAAATCGCTGCCACCGAAACCGAGGAAGCGCCGCAACCGACCGCCGCCACTCGCACCCTGGTTCGCCAGGAAGCAGCGGTCAAGACGGCCCCGGCGCGCACCAACGCTCCGGTTCCTGCCGCAGCACCAGAACAGCCCGCCGCCCCTGCCGCAGCAGCTGCCAATGCGCCTGAGCCAAGCCTGTTCAAAGGCCTGGTCAAGTCGCTGGTCAGCCTGTTCGCCGGCAAGGACGAGCCTGTCGCTGCACCCGCTGCTACCACCGAGAAGCCTGCTACCGAGCGCCCACAGCGCAACGAAGAGCGGCGCAACGGTCGCCAGCAGAGCCGCAACCGCAACGGCCGCCGCGATGAAGACCGCAAGCCGCGCGAAGAGCGTGCCGAGCGCGCCCCGCGCGAAGAGCGGCAACCGCGTGAAGAACGCGCTCCACGTGAAGAGCGTGCACCACGCGAAGAACGCGCTCCACGCCAGGACCGCCGCGGCAACCGTGAGGAACGCCCAGTTCGCGAACTGCGCGAACCTCTGGACGCCGCACCGGCTGCCCGCGAAGAACGCGCTCCTCGTGAAGAGCGTGCACCTCGTGAGGAGCGCGCACCACGCGAAGAACGCGCCCCTCGTGAAGAGCGCACACCACGCGAAGAACGTGCTCCTCGTGAAGAGCGCGCACCACGCGAAGAACGTGCTCCTCGTGAAGAGCGCACACCACGCGAAGAACGCGCCCCTCGTGAAGAGCGCGCACCGCGTGAAGAACGTGCTCCTCGCGAAGAGCGCGCGCCACGCGAAGAACGCGCTCCTCGTGAAGAGCGTGCACCGCGTGAAGAACGCGCTCCTCGTGAAGAACGCCAGCCACGCGCTGCCGAACAGGCCGCCGAGCAGGCAGCGGAAATCGCCGACGAGCAACTGCCAAACGAAGAGCTGCTGCAGGACGAGCAACTGGAAGGCGCCGATGGCGAGCGTCCACGTCGTCGTTCCCGTGGCCAGCGTCGTCGCAGCAACCGTCGCGAGCGTCAGCGCAACGCCAATGGCGAGCTGATCGATGGCGATGAAGAAGCCACTGATGAGCAGCAGCCACAGCAGCCACAGCAGCACCGAGCGACCGAACTGGGTGCCGAACTGGCAGCTGGCCTGGCCGTCACCGCTGCCGTTGCCACCAGCAACATCAGCGCTGAAGCTGAGGCCCAGGCCAATCAACAGGCTGAAATCGCCACTGCCGAGGCCCCAGAGACTGCGACAGGCGAAGTCATCGCCCTGCCATCTGAGCCTAACGCCCAGGTAGAACAAACCGTTGCCGCCGCACCTGTGGTCGAGCAGCCGTTCAGCGAGCCGGTAGCCGTGGTCGAGCCAAGCGCCGAGCCAGTTGTCGAAGTGGTGCCGCAAGCTGTCGTTGAAGCGCCTGTCGCTGAAGCTGCTGAGCCACAAGTTGCTGTCGAGGCAGTAGCCAGCGAAACTCCAGCGGTTGAATCGGGTGAAGCCGAGAAAGCGCCGGAAGTTGCCGAAGCTGCACCGGTCGCACCGGTCGAGGCGCCAGCAGTTGAGCAACCTGCTGCTCCGGCTGTCGAAGCCAAGCCTGAGGTTGTCGAGCCAGCACCGGTTGCCGCTGAACCTGCACCGGTCATGCTGCCTAACGGCCGCGCGCCAAACGACCCACGTGAAGTGCGTCGTCGCAAGCGTGAAGCCGAGGCCGCCGCTGCTGCCGCAGCCGCAGCACAGGCTGCTGAAGCTGCGCAACCTGAAGCCCTGGAAACAACCGAAGAGCAGAAGCCTCATCACGGTTGATTGCAACGGCTGAATGAAAAAGCCCCGCCAGTGTGAACTGGCGGGGCTTTTTCATGGCTTTTGGTAATGTGCGGCCTGTACAAGCCTTATCGCGGGGCAAGCCCGCTCCCACGCAATAGATTCGATTACCTGGGGTACGTGGGAGCGGGCTTGCCCCGCGATAAGGCCATCACAGGCAGGCCCTCAATACAGATTTGGCTCCATCTCCAGCTCAACCCCAAACCGCTCGAGAATATCCGCCTGGATCTTGCGCGCCAGCTCATGCAACTGCACCCCGGTCGCCTGGCCATAATTGACCAGCACCAGCGACTGCAAACGATGCACGCCCGCATCACCCTCACGATGCCCCTTCCAACCCGCCTGCTCGATCAACCAGCCCGCAGCCAGCTTCACCTGGCCATTGGCCTGGGGATATGCCACCACACTCGGATAGCGCGCACGGATCTGTTCAGTCAGGGCAGCACTGACCACCGGATTCTTGAAGAAACTGCCGGCATTGCCCAGTTCGAGCGGATCCGGCAGCTTCTCGCGACGAATACTGCAAATCGCATCACTGATCGCCTGGGCAGTGGGCTGCTCGATGCCCTGCTCACTCAGACGCTGACGCACCGGCCCGTAGTCCAGGTGCGCCCGCAGCGTGCGATCGAGGGCAAAGCGCACCCGCAGAATCAGCCAACGCCCCGGCTCGCGCTTGAACAGGCTGTCGCGATAGCCGAATGCGCACTCTTCAAGGCCAAAATCACGTAGCTCGCCGGTCTGGCGATCCAGCGCCGTCAGCCCTGCGAATACATCCTTGATCTCCACCCCATAGGCACCCACGTTCTGCATCGGCGCAGCGCCTACGGTGCCCGGGATCAAACTGAGATTTTCCAGGCCGCTCAGGCCTTGCTCCAGGCTCCACTGGACGAAACCATGCCAGGGCTCGCCAGCCTCGGCCTCGACCACCACCCGATCGCCCTGCTCGCTCAGCACCCGGCGACCTCGGCTGGCCATATGCAGTACCAGGGCATCGATGTCATGGGTGAGTAACAGGTTGCTGCCACCACCAATCACCAGCACTGCAACATGCCGCTGCGCCGCATCGGCCAGCGCCGCACGCACGTCAACGTCATTGCGCGCTTGAGTGAAATAGCGCGCCTTGACGTCGATGCCGAAGGTGTTGAACGGCTTGAGCGAGACCCGCTCCTGCCACTGCGCGGTCATAGCCGCCCCTTGATTTCCACGACCAGCTCCTGGCAGGCCGCCTCGATCAGGTCCAGGACCTGCTCGAAGCCGTCGGCGCCGCCGTAATACGGGTCGGGCACTTCGTCCAGCGCCGCGCCATAGCGGCGCAGGAACAGATCGAGCTCAGCGCTTGCCGCGTGCGGGCGCAACGCCTGCAAATGGGCAAGGTTGCTCTTGTCCATGGCCAGCACCAGATCGTACTCGGCGAAATGGCCAGCACTGACCTGCTGGGCACGCTGCGCCGACAGGTCGTAGCCGCGGCTTAGCGCTGCACGGCAGGTACGCGCGTCGGGCGCCTTGCCCACGTGCCAGTCGCCCGTCCCGGCAGACGCTACGTGGACCTGGTCAGCCAGGCCGGCAACCTGCAATTGATGGCGCAACACACCCTCGGCCGTTGGCGAACGGCAGATATTGCCCAAGCAGACGAACAGAACGCGCATCAAACCTCCAGCAAGCGCCGAACGCGCTCCAGGTCTTCAGGGGTATCGACACCCACGGCAGGCGCCTCGATGGCGTCCTCGACATGAATGCGCACGCCATGCCACAACGCCCGCAGCTGCTCCAGCGCCTCGGTTTGCTCGAGCCAGCACGGGCCCCAGCTGACGAAGTCTTGCAGGAAGCCCACGCGGTAGGCGTACATGCCGATGTGGCGACGATAAGGCACTGCATTCGGCAGTTGCTCACGATCCTTGGCGAAGGCGTCACGCGCCCAGGGCAGCGGCGCGCGGCTGAACGTCAAGGCCAGGCCATGCTTGTCGCTGACGACTTTGACCGCATTGGGGTTGAACACCGTCTGCGGCTCATGGATCGGCTCGGCCAGGGTGGCGATGCCCGCCTCAGGGTGCGCCGCCAGGTTGGCCGCCACCTGATCGATGATCACTGGCGGAATCAGCGGCTCGTCACCTTGCACATTGACCACGATGGCATCGCTGGGCAGACCCAGGTGCGCGGCAACTTCGGCCAAACGGTCGGTGCCGGATTCATGATCGGCGCGCGTCAGCAGCACTTCGGCGCCGAACGCCTGGCACGCCTCGACGATGCTGGCATCGTCAGTGGCGATGACCACGCGGCTGGCACCGCTCTTACGCGCCTGCTCCCACACGTGCTGGACCATCGGCTTGCCGGCGATCGGCAGCAATGGCTTGCCCGGCAAGCGCGTCGAGCGCAGGCGAGCGGGGATCACCACGGTGAAATTCAGGCTCATTTGTCCAGACGCTCGTCGTCAGTCAGGGTGCGCGCTTCGCTTTCCAGCATGACCGGGATGCCGTCACGCACTGGATAAGCCAGGCCTGCGCCTTTACTGATCAGCTCGGTCTTGTCGGCGCTGAGCTTGAGCGGGCCTTTAGTGATCGGGCAGGCCAGGATGTCGAGCAGTTTGGTGTCCATGGAAGCTTCCTTGAGGCCAGTGGCCGGAAAAATGAATAGGGCTCAGGGCTGACGGCGCGCAGGCAGCAGGCGCTCGAGCTGAGCGTCGAACCAGCCGACGAAGGCTGGCGAAGGCTGCGCTTCGACCGCCAGGTACCACCAGTCGTCAGCGGCGAACGCGCGGCACTTCACCGCATCTTTTTCAGTCATTACCAGCGGCAAAGCCGGGCTGAACGTCAGCGCCTGGGCAGAGAACTGCGCATGGTCGGCGAAAGGATGCGGCACAGGCTGCCAGTTTAGCCCCAGCAGGGTGTTGAAGAAACGTTGTGGGTTACCAATACCAGCCACCGCGTGCAGGGCCTGGCCGGGCGGAAAATGCTCAAGCGAATGGCGCTTGCCGCTGCGCAGGTTGATCAGCGCTGAGGGCTGCAACTGGAAGGCAAAACCGCCATCACGGTCGCCGCTCGCGCCGTTGTACAGAACGGCATCCGCGTCTTGGAGACGCTCGACCGGCTCACGCAGCGGGCCTGCCGGCAGGCAGCGGCGATTGCCCAGTCCACGCGCAGCATCGATCAGCACCAGCTCAAGGTCGCGGGCCAGGCGATAATGCTGCATGCCGTCGTCACATAAGATCAGGTCCAGCGGCTCGCTGGCCAACAGCGCCTGCACGGCGCGGGAGCGATCAGGGTCGATCATCAGCGGCACGCCGGTGCGCTGGACGATCAGCAACGGCTCGTCGCCTGCCTGCTCTGCACTGTGAGTCGCCTCGACCCGCCAGGGCAACTGCGCAGGCTTGGCGCCATAACCGCGACTGACCACGCCCACCCGCAGCCCCTGACGGCGGCAGTGCTCGATCAGCCAGAGGATCATCGGCGTCTTGCCGGTACCGCCAACAGTGATATTGCCCACCACGATCACCGGTACGGGGGCGCGGTAGCTGGCACTCTCGCCGCTGAGAAAGCGCGCACGCTTGCGCAGCACTACGCGCCGGTACAGCGCCTCCAGCGGGCGCAACAGGGCCAAGGCCGGATGCCCGGCATACCAGGCCTCCAGCAGACGATCGGCGAAAGCCATCAGGGCGTCCCCGGCGCCGCCTCGACGGTGGTTATGCGCAGTTGGCTGAAACCGAGCTTGCCGGCAGCATCCATTGCGGTAACCACAGCCTGGTGCGGCGTCTTGCCATCAGCACTGATCGACAGCGGCAACTGGGTGTCGCCACCGGACTCCTGCTGCAGCGCCTCGGTCAGGGTCGCCAGGTCGCTCTTGGGCAGCAGGTGGTTGTTCACCGAATACACGCCGTCGGCGCTGATGGTGATGTCCACCCGCTTACCCTCGTCGGCGCTAGGCGGCGCGGCCGTGGTGGCCTCCGGCAGCTCGACGCGCAGCTGGTTCTCGCGGGTGAAGGTGGTGGTGACGACGAAAAACAGCAGCAGCACGAACACCACGTCGATCAACGACGCCAGGTTGATGTCGACGTTCTCGCGCTGGCGATTGCGCCGAAACTTCACGCCTTGCCTCCAGCCACTTCCACTTCGCGGTCACCCTGCACGACCTCGACCAGCTTGATCGCCTCTTGCTCCATGCCCACCACCAGCTCATCGATACGACGCAGCAGGAAGCGGTGGAAGAATACCGCCGGGATACCGACCATCAGGCCTGCGGCCGTGGTGACCAGGGCCTTGGAGATACCGCCGGCGAGCACCGAGGCGTTGGCCGTCATCTGCGAGCCCATGAAGGCGCTGAAGATATCGATCATGCCCAGTACCGTGCCGAGCAGGCCGAGCAGCGGTGCCATCGCAGCGATGGTGCCCAGGGTGCTGATGTAGCGCTCCAGCTCATGAATGACGCGCGAGGCGGCCTCTTCGATGCACTCTTTCATGATCTCGCGGCCATGGCGCGAGTTGGCCAGGCCTGCGGCAAGGATCTCGCCCAGTGGCGAATCGGCGCGCAGGGCCTTGAGCTTGTCACTGGTGAGCTGCTTGTCCTTGATCCACATCCACACCTGGCCGAGCAGGTGCGGCGGGGTCACGCGACTGGCGCGCAGGGTCCACAGGCGTTCGGCGACGATCGCCATGGCGGCGATGGAGCTCAGAATGATCGGCAGCATCATCCAACCACCGGACTTGACCAATTCCCACACAGTAAGCATCCCCTCGGAAAAAGGCCGCCACTCTAACATAGGACGCAGGTCGCCTCATCTGCCGGAGGTCGCAATGCGCAGCAGCGCATCGCTCCAAATCCGCTGACAGGCCACAGGCACTGGGCTACCCCCGAGAAGCTGGATTGGTATCCAACTTCTCGGGGGCCGTCCACACCGTGGGAGCGGGCTTGCCCCGCGAAGAGGTCGGCCCAGCCTATGCTCTACTCAATCCCCAGTACGCCAGAACCGCCGCTGCCCCCGCTGCCCCTCTACACCGCCAAAGCTACCCAGGCGCAAACTCAAGGCCCCCTCGATCGCCGTGTCGTGAATCACCATCCCATGCCGCTGATAACGCTCGATCACCTGCGCATGCGGATGCCCAAAACCGTTGTACCGCCCCCGCGAAATCAATACCCCACGCGGCGCCGTGGCGCGGATGAACGGTTCAGTGGAAGAACTGCGACTGCCATGATGCGGCGATTGCAGCCAGTCGATCCGCGTCTGGCCATTGGCCGCCAGCCAGGCCCGTTCGGCCCCGGCTTCAATATCCCCGGCCAGTAGCAGCCGCTCGCCATTGGCCTCGACCAGTAGCACGCAAGAGCGCTCATTGCTCCCTGGCCCCTCGGGCCAATGCCAGAGCGAAAAACTCACCCCATCCCACTCCCAGCTCTCGCCTGTCAGGCACGTGTCCGCTTGCAATACCGCTGGCAGTTCAGCGGGCTCCCCGGCCAGCACCCGGGCAATCGGTAGACCGCGGTGAACAGCCAACGCACCCCCAGCATGATCGGCATGGGCATGGCTAATCAGCATGGCGTCCAGCTGAT
This sequence comes from Pseudomonas sp. BT-42-2, assembly GCF_025847435.2. Classification (NCBI taxonomy): domain Bacteria; kingdom Pseudomonadati; phylum Pseudomonadota; class Gammaproteobacteria; order Pseudomonadales; family Pseudomonadaceae; genus Pseudomonas; species Pseudomonas sp. BT-42-2. Next base: position 15,753 of record NZ_JAOYTM010000023.1, on the reverse strand, counting down.
TCACCCCCAGCTTGCGCAGGGTGGGCAGCACTACCGTCTGCCCCAGATCACTGTCGCCGTGCGCGGGACCTGCGTCGTAGAGCAGGTTGTGCAGGCGGGTACGCAGCAGTATCGCCAGCCCTTGCCCGACATCCAGTTGCAGCACTTGCACCTGGCCATGCGGCACTGACTCTTTCGGCGCCCACAATGCCAGCAGCATCACGGCCCCCAAGCCTCGTAGCGGCAAGCCACGAGGCAGCAGCACCAGCCAGGCGCCGCTGGCGACCAGCAGCCAAGCGACCAGCGGCAAAGGCCGAGGTATCCAGGCGGGCTGCCAGTGGGCCAAGTGGCCGAGCGCGCGAAACAGCCAATCCAGCGCCCCGCCCGCCAGCCACAAAAGCGACTCGCCTACCCCCGCCACAGGCAGCAGAACAGTGCCAAGCAATGCCAAAGGCAGGACCAGCAGACTGATCCAGGGCACAGCCAGCAAATTGGCCATAGGTGCGCTGACACTGATCGGCAGCCCCACCGCTAGCAACACCGGGAGCAGGCCGACAGCGATCACCCATTGCGCCCGGGTCCAGGCCTGCCAAGGCCGCCAGCCACCGAGCCGGTGGGCGAAGCAGTAGACCAGCACCGCCACCGCCGCAAACGACAGCCAAAACCCTGGCAACAGGCTGGCCAACGGCTCGATCAGCAACACGCCGCCCAACGCCAGCAATAGCGGCACGCCGGTGCCCAGATAACGAAAACGCAAGCGCCAGGCCAGCACTACCGCCAGCATCAGGCAAGCGCGCTGCACCGGCACGGCGAACCCCGCCAGCCAGCCATACGCCAAACCTGCCGCCATTGCCAGGCCACAGGCCCAGGGCAACCATGGCCAGCGATGCGGCCAGGCGCCACAACGAGCCATGAACGCCACCAGCCCATACATCAGCCCCGCAGCCAGGCCGATGTGCTGCCCGGAGATCACCAGCAAGTGAACTGTGCCGCTGGCCTGCAGGGTCTGCCAGTCTTCGCGCGCCAGCCCCGAGCCATCCCCGAGTACCAGTGCGACCAAAGCGGCTTCGCGGCCCTGGCCATCCACCGCCAGCAAGCGCTGACGCAGACTGTCGCGCCAGCCGCCGGAGACTGGCGTCAGCAGTTGCCCGGCCTTGACCGTACCGGTCGCACCGATCCTGCGAGCCAACAGCGTCGCTTCGCGGTCTGGCCCGTGGGGGTTGAGCAGGCCGTGCGGGCGCTTGAGTGTGACCGCCAGGCGCCAACGCTCGCCGGCCTGCACGTGCGGCCCGGCAAACCAGCTCAACTGCAGGCGCTTGGGCAGATCAGCGCGGCGCGACACTGCCTCATCCAGCTCAAAGCGCACGCCTCGGCCAGTTTGTGCTGGCAGCCCCACCACCCTGCCCTCCAGCCACAAGGTGCGGCCATCCAGATTGGCCGCCAGACGGTCATCCAGCGCTTGCTGCGCCGACCAACACGCCCAGCAAAAGCCCAGCAGCAGCCAACCCAGCGGCCAAACGCGCGTGCACAAGCAGCCCAGCCCAAGTAAAAGCAGGATCAGCAGCCATCCGACCGATGGCAAAACCGGGAGAAAACGCAGGGCCAGCAACCCCGCGGCGAGCGCAAACATCCCTGTGCGCATGAGGTAGAGCTCCGCAAGCCGATAAGCCTGCACAGCAATAGCGCAATTGGCGCCTAATCTTGCTCAACAATTGTCACAAACTCTGAACAAGCCGGTCAGGGAATCAAGGCATACTGACCCCCTTCAAACCCGGGGAGCCTACATGCCGCGCCGCCTCTTCAAACGGTACATGCCGGATCCGACCAGCATTCGGGAACACAAATCCTTACGCTTCTTCGGAAAATTGCTGCACGATCCCAACCTCTGGCACCTGAATCGCCATTCAGTGGCGCGGGCCATGGGGGTAGGCCTGTTCGCGGCGTTGATCCCTATCCCGATGCAAATGCTGCTGGCCGCCAGCCTGGCCATTCCGCTGCGCGGCAACTTGCCAATCGCAGTCAGCCTGGTCTGGCTGACCAATCCGCTGACCATGCCACCGGTGTTCTTCGTCACCTACATGACCGGCGCCTGGCTGTTGCAGACGCCACCGCGCACCCTGCCCGACGACCTGACCTTCGAATGGATCACCGATCAGCTGTCGACCTTGTGGCAGCCGTTTCTGCTCGGCTCGGTCGTCTGCGGCGTGGTACTCGGCATCGCCGCCTACTTCATCACCATGTTCTATTGGCGCTGGTGGGTTGGCCGGCAGTGGCGCCGGCGCAAACTCAAGGCTTCATGCACGCATGCCGCGGCCGCTGACCAGCAAGCGGATGCACAGGGTATACAGCACTGCGGTAGCAACCAGCATGAAGGTGATCGCCGTACCAATGCTGATATCCGACACCCCTAGGATGCCGTAGCGGAACGAGTTGACCATGTGCAGCACCGGGTTGGCCAACGACACGGTTTGCCAGAAGGGCGGCAGCAGGTTGATCGAATAGAACACCCCGCCCAGGTAGGTCAGCGGCGTCAGCACGAAGGTCGGGATGATCGATATGTCATCGAAGTTGCGCGCGAACACCGCGTTGACGAAGCCCAGCAGCGAGAAGATGGTTGCCGTGAGCAACACCACCACCACGGTAACGCCCAGGTGATGCACTTGCAGATGGGTAAAGAACAGCGACAGGATGGTCACGATCACCCCCACTGCCAGGCCACGCAACACCCCGCCCAGCACATAACCGATGAGAATGGTGTGCGGTGACACCGGCGAAACCATCAACTCCTCGATCGAACGCTGGAACTTGCTGCCGAAGAAGCTAGACACCACGTTGCCATAGGAGTTGGTGATCACCGACATCATGATCAGCCCGGGGACGATGTACTCCATGTAGGTGAAGCCACCCATATCGCCGATCTGCCGGCCGATCAGGTTGCCGAAGATCACGAAGTACAAGACCATGGTGATCGCCGGCGGCAGCAAGGTCTGCGGCCAGATGCGCAGGAAGCGCCGGACTTCGCGGTAGACGATGGTATTGAGGGCCACCCAGTTGGTGCGCAGCTCCACATTCATACCGCCACCTTCGACAGGTTCTTCTCCACCAGGGACACGAACAGCTCCTCAAGTCGGTTGGTCTTGTTGCGCAGGCTCTGCACCTCGATGTTCTGCAGGGCCAACTGGCCGAACAGCGCGGTGATACCAATATCCTTATCCACCTGCACCTCCAGGGTATGCGGCGTGATCAGCCGGCACGGGTAGCCCTGCAAGGTGGGGGCAACGGCCAGATCCTGCTTGAGGTCGAGCACGAAGGTTTCCACATGCAACTTGCTCAGCAGCTTACGCATGCTGGTGTTCTCGACGATGGTGCCGTGGTCGATGATGCCGATGTGGCGGCACAATTGCTCGGCTTCCTCGAGGTAGTGGGTGGTGAGGATGATGGTGATGCCTTTCTGGTTCAGCTCGGTCAGGAAGCTCCACATCGAGCGACGCAGCTCGATGTCCACCCCTGCGGTTGGCTCATCGAGAATCAGCAAGCGCGGCTCGTGGATCAGCGCGCGGGCGATCATCAAGCGGCGCTTCATGCCACCGGACAGCGAACGCGACTGCACATCACGCTTGTCCCACAACCCCAACTGGGTCAGGTACTGCTCGGCGCGCTCCTTGGCAAGCTTGGGCGGGATGCCGTAGTAACCTGCCTGGGTGACGACGATGTCGAAGGTCTTCTCGAACTGGTTGAAGTTGAATTCCTGCGGCACCACGCCCAGGCAGCGCTTGAGCGCGGCTGGCTCGCGGTCCAGGTCATGGCCAAACACATTCACCGTGCCGCTGGTCTTGTTGACCAGGGTCGAGAGAATGCCGATGGTGGTGGATTTGCCGGCACCGTTGGGGCCGAGCAAAGCGAAGAAGTCACCTTCGGCGACATCCAGATCGATGCCCTTGAGGGCCTGGAAGCCATTGCCGTAGGTCTTGGTCAGCTGTCTTATGGACAGGGCAGAACTCATAGCGGGTCACGTACCATGCGAAGAGGTTCAGGACACGCCAGATCAGGTCACTGGCGCAGTGAGTGCGGCCATGGTGCAAGGCCTGGCCGCACAAGTACAGTCATGTGTATTGATAGTGACTATCGAAATAGTCCAGGTGTTCGATCAGGTCAGCGCAGTCATCACCGCCGCCTGGTACGCCGGGCGCTCTTGCAAACGCTGGTACCAGGCTTGTAGGTGGTGCATGTCCGGACGCTCGATAGGCATTTCGAACCAGGCGTAGACGAAGCTGCCCAGCGGAATGTCACCCATGCCGATCTGCTCACCGGAGAGGTAGGGTTGCCTGGCCAGGGTCTGGTCGGCAATCGACAGCAGCTCGGCGCAGGCCTTTTGCGCAGCATTGATCGCGATCCAGTCGCGCTGCTGCTCGGGGGTGCGCAGCAGGCCCCAGAACAGCGGGCGGAAAGGCGTGGCAAAGGATGAAGTGGTCCAGTCCATCCATTTATCGGCCAGGGCGCGCTGGCGCGGGTCGTCCAGATACCAGCCCTGCTCGCGGCCGTACTCGGCGCAGAGGTAGCGCACGATGGCGTTCGACTCCCACAGCACCAGGTCGCCATCTTCGAGCATCGGCACCAGGCCGTTGGGGTTGCGCGAGCGGTACTCGGGGTCGTTGACCACACCGAAGGCGCCGCCGGCGTTGATTGACTCAAAGTCCAGGCCCAGCTCGTGGGCGATCCACAACGCCTTGCGTACATTGCTCGAATTCTTGCGACCCCAGATCTTCAGCATGACAACGTCCTTATGAATGCGCGAATTCGGCAGTTTACTCCAGAGCCCGATCGTCTGTACCGGCCTGATCGCAGGGCCAGCCCAGGCAATCCAGACACATACCCTGACAACCCCCGGCGAACTCCTGCCGCCACACCCTGTCACTGATCTGACAAGGCCGTTCGCCGGATGCCGTCTAAGCTCTGTGGGTTCGGCCCACGGCCAAGGTTCCAAGGAGGAAGGATTATGTTGCTGTTGTGGTTGGTGGTTCTGGTGATCGGCGCGGCGTATCTCACCCATCGGCGCCTGCCGCCCTTGCAGATACTTGGCATCATCGCCGCCTACACGCTGCTGATGGGCATTTTCAGCAGCGCCCCAGGCTGGCTGCTGACGCTGATCTGGCTGGTACTGGCCGCCAAGGCCGCGCTGCTGGTGCTGCCCGACTGGCGCCGCAAGGTCTTCACCGGGCCGATCTTCAAATGGTTCCAGCGCACCTTGCCGCCGATGTCACAGACCGAGCGCGAGGCGATCGAGGCCGGCACCGTGTGGTGGGATGGCGAGCTGTTCAGCGGCCGTCCCGCTTGGAACACCCTGCTCGACTACCCCGCGCCCAAGCTCACTGACGAAGAACAAGCGTTCATCGACGGCCCCACCGAGCAACTTTGCGCCATGGTCAGCGACTGGCAGATCGGCCAGGACATGGACCTGCCGGCAGAAGCCTGGCAGTTCATCAAAGAGCACGGCTTCTTCGCCCTGATCATCCCCAAGGAATACGGCGGCAAGGGCTTCTCGGCGTATGCCCACTCCCAAGTCGCCATGAAGCTGGCCACCCGCAGCGGTGACCTGGCCTCCACGGTCATGGTGCCCAACTCCCTCGGCCCGGCCGAGCTGCTCCTGCACTACGGCACTGATGAGCAGCGCAACCATTACTTGCCGCGCCTGGCCCGTGGCGATGAGATTCCCTGCTTTGCCCTCACCGGTCCGCTGGCCGGCTCCGACGCGGGTGCCATGCCCGATACCGGCATCATCTGCAAAGGCCAATGGCAAGGCGAAGAAGTGATCGGCCTGCGCCTGAACTGGGAGAAGCGCTACATCACCCTGGGCCCCATCGCCACCCTGCTGGGCCTGGCGTTCAAGGCCTACGACCCCGAGCACCTGCTGGGCGAACAAGAAGAGCTGGGCATCAGCCTGGCGCTGATCCCCACCGACACACCTGGCGTCGAGATCGGCAAACGCCACCTGCCGCTGGGTGCGGCGTTCATGAACGGCCCCAACAGCGGCAAGGACGTGTTCGTGCCGCTGAGCTTTCTGATTGGCGGCCAGGAAATGCTCGGCAAAGGCTGGATGATGCTGATGAACTGCCTGTCGGTGGGCCGCTCGATCTCCCTGCCGGCAGTTGGCACGGGTGCGGCCAAGTACACCAGCCTAGTGACCGGCCAATACGCCAATATCCGCGAACAGTTCAACGTACCGCTGGCCGCTTTCGAAGGCATCCAGGAATCGCTCGCCCGTATCGGCGGCAATGCCTGGTTGATGGACAGCGCCCGCCTGCTCACCGCCAAGGCGGTGGACCTGGGCGAGAAGCCCTCGGTGCTGTCGGCGATCCTCAAGTACCACCTGACCGAACGGGGCCGCGAGTGCATCCAACACGCCATGGACGTGCATGGCGGCAAGGGCATCATCATGGGGCCGAACAACTACCTGGGCCGCAACTGGCAAGGGGCGCCGATCTTCATCACTGTCGAGGGTGCAAACATCCTGTCACGCAACCTGATGATCTTCGGCCAGGGCGCGATCCGCTGCCACCCCTTCGTGCTCAAGGAAATGGCCCTGGCCGGGCGCGAAGACCGCGATCAGGCCCTCAAGGAATTTGACGAGCTGCTGCTCAAGCACATCATGTTCGCCGCCGGTAACGCCGCCAGCACCCTGGTACTGGGCTTGGGCCTGGGCCACTTCGAACGGGTGCCGGGCGATGCTTTGAGTCAAGGTTACTTCCGCTCATTGAACCGCCAGGCCGCGGCTTTCGCCTTGTTGGCAGACCTGTCGATGATGCTGCTGGGCGGCGCACTGAAACGGCGTGAACGCCTCAGCGCGCGCCTGGGGGATGTACTGAGTTACCTGTACTTGTCCTCGGCCGCGCTCAAGCGTTACCACGACCTGGGGTCGCCGGAGCACATGCAGCCGTTGTTGCGCTGGGCCATGGAAGAGAGCCTGGGTAAAGCCGAACAGGCGCTGGACAAGCTGCTCGACAACTTCCCCAACCGGTTTATCGGCTGTGCGCTGCGTGTGCTGGTGTTCCCGTTTGGGCGCCGGCATACCGGGCCAAGTGATGAGTTGGATGCCGAGGTTGCACGGTTGATTGGGCGCAGTAAGGGGGATCCGGCGTTGGAAGAGCTGTTGGCAGGCTGCTTCCGGCCTCAGGCCGAAGGTGATCCGGTGGCGGCGTTGCAAAGGGCCTGTGACTTGTTGGACGAGACTGCGCCGCTTCGCAAGACCCTGCATCAGGCTATTCGAGAGGGAACAGTGCAGGCTCAAGCCGGGCGCTCGGTGATCGAGGCTGCAATCGAGGCTGGTGTGTTGCAGGAGACGCAAGGACAGCAGCTAAGCGATGCTGAAACCGCTCGACGTGCGGTCATTGATGTGGATGCCTTCGATAAAGATCAGTTATTACCAGGGACGGATAAGATACGCTGATCGCAGGGGGCCGCTTAGCGGCCCTCGTTTCGATCCAGCAGTTGCAATGATCACTTCAACCGGTCGCCATCACGCTTGCTCGACTAAACGCCTTCTTCATCTTTTGCCTCCCATTTGAGGGTGGCCCGTGCTATTTGAGTTTTGCGTAATTCAGCAAAACTACTCAAGGGCAAAGGAAGGGTCAGGCTGCCCTCATAGGTTTTGGTTAATGTTTGTTTTTTCGCCAGGATGACGACGAAACGTGCCTCTCCCTGTGGGGTGTAGACTCCCGTTGAATCTATCTGGCCGGTTCCTGCCAGGGGCAGTATCCACTCCACTTCGAGTGGCGTTGTACTCCCTTGCACTCTCGCTTGGATTTTCAACCCCGCTCCTGTCCATTGCTCATCCACGGACAAATGCAAATCGGGTTCCTTATGCGTTACCAAGACATACCCGGTAGCAGTACGCCCTGAAGTTTTACCCGTGACCTGTATTTGGTCGATTACATACCTCACATCAGCAGGGGCTGGCGCCGCCTGGTAGTCAGCGATAAGGCTGCCAGCTCCCGAGCTTGAGATGGTTCCACTGCCCGCACCGTCCGTCAGCACCTGCCACTCTAGCTCTTCAGCGGCCATGCTGGGGCCTTCAAGCAGATCCGCACGCAACTGGAGCGAAGTGCCGCTAAAACAGGTGGCGAACTTCGGATTGAAATCCAGCGAATGCCCTATCACCATGACCAGTGACTCGCTACGCTCCTCGGCATCGGCAAGTTTTGCAACGACCCGAACCATCAGGTTTTTACCCCCCAGCGCCGCAGCCGTTGGCGCCTGGTAATGACCTGTGGCTTCATTGATTTCACCCATCTCACCTGTAGTTCCCGGCAAGGGTTCGATGCTCCATTTCACGCCGTTGCTTGGCGGTTCAACGCTGAATGTAGTTTCAGCCGCAGCTGATAACTCTACGTTCTGCTCAACTATTCGGAACGAACTATCCGTAGACCTGAATCCGCCCATCAGCCACAGATTGTTCGTTCTGTTTCTGACGAGAGGCTGAATAAAACGCCCATCAGGCTGGCGCAGGCACCGTAGGATTTGGCTATCGATATGAGCGGTCAGGCGGGTGGATAGCGCGTTCAAAAACCCCCTTCGCACCGCATAATCCGCCAAGGCTTTAATGGCGTCTTCATGAGTCGATGGCGGGACGGACTGGTCATCTATGCTCGCAGCGGCTTGCTTTACCATGCTGTCCAGCCGCCCCGTCAACCCAGCCGTGGCGTCGACTGCAAGTTCAAATGCGTAATCCAGTAGAGGCTCAAGCGTAATCTGGCTACTCTTCCACTCTCCTGTTGCACCCACACGCCGGTATTTATATCCCACTGTACAGCTGGGCTGCCACGCTTGACTGATGCGCCCCTCAGCGAATGCTATCTTGAGTGCAGCCTTACCGCCGCTCCCCGGCACGACAATCTCATCGAACAACACCTCCCACCCCAAGCCCTCGCACCTTCCTACCGGGATCGAAAGTTGCCCTTTCAGTGCCTCCATACTGTCCAGGCCTTTCTCTGGGGGGTCGCTCCGGACATAGCGATACTCTCCTCCTTGCAAGACGCCCAAAATGCTTTGCGCGTAGGCATCCCGATGCAAAAGTCGCCAAGAGAGAATGGCAGTGCTCGCATACCTGTCATCGGCACTGTTCGCCAGCAATGAGGGGAAATCAAGGCCATCTTGTGGCATGCGCCCCTGTCCCCCGTGAGTAAAGTTGACGAAAAACAGCAACGCCGGTGTCAGCCCATCGCTCCCTTGCACCGCAGGCAAGGCCCGCGATACCTGGCGAAACGGGTGGTCTTTGCTACTTATAACATCGGCAAGCGCTAGCACCTGCTGCGCAGGCTCCAAGGCATCGAGGCCGGCCTTGAGCATTTTGGGGCCTAGCGATTCAAGATCCGCAGTGCTGTTCAACACCAGGGTATGGTCCTGTCCCTGGCCAAGATCTAGCACCACTTGACCGTTCTCCAAGCGCACCGGCAAGTTCATCGTGGCCTGCAGCCGACTCACCGAGTCATGCACCGCTATACTCATCACCTCCCCCAGATAACTGGACTTCACATAGCTACCGCCCTCCAGGCTCAACTGGACACGGAGCATAGGCCGCTCATAGCCGTTCGCCTTAATATGTACATCCGTGAGGCGGACAATGTAGTTATCCAACTCATGTAGAGAGTCATCTTCTTGACGTAACGCTTGGCCACTGATGAATGCGACAGTCTGCTCCGCCAATCGCTGCAACTCTTGCTGTTGCACGGTGTATTGAAGTAGTGAAAGCGGTTGGGAGGCGATCATGTCCCAGTTGAGCATTGACGGGTTTTTACCCATCCACGCCACCAGCGCTTCTGGGGGGGACATGCTCATATCAATGTCCTCCCAGGGATGCAGCGGCAGCCTTATTTTCCAAAAGTTTGCCATAGGCTGTTTTGTATTGGGTGAGCGGCAAAGGAAGGAGGATAAAGCCCTCTTCCTCTACACCGAGCTCCGGGTGAGTCCCCTTGTAAACAATCAGCGCGAAGTGCTCACTCGCTTTAGGGTCAACCTTGTACACACTCGTTGTACCTTCAGCGCTTATCTGCCCCGGTCCAAACCTAACCTCCCAGGTCGGAGGCTCAGGTTCTGCTACACGCGCATGCGCAACCATCAGATGCACCGAGTGCTCTTTATCACCCTCTTCAACGTGGGTGACGTAGATCGTGGCAAAATTACCGCCAGAAACCAGACAGGTTTCTCGGGTCAGTTTTGTCTTGGGGTCATGCACCAACACTACATCAACATGAAAGGTCCCAACTTTGCCTGCGGTATACCGAACCTTGGCACCGCTGCGAGCGCTTAAAGTGCCTTTTGCATTGTCTTCGTCCTTGAACGACCAGATTAATTTCGAGGCGTCTTCAGTTGTACCTGCCATCAGGTCGACACCGCTGCCCTCCGTGCCGAGATGGTACGCCAGGGGGGTTAAACTGAGCGCTTCACGCACTACCGTTAGCAACGCATAGCCGCTGGCACCGCCAGCCGTTGTGGCCTTGACCCGATGACGCATGAAATCACCACTGAATGCAGCATCTGCGGGCGCAGTATATCTGCCCGTTTTTGCATCGATAGTACCGATGTTCGGGTCGTCTTTATGCAGCGGTTCTATCTCCCACTTGGCGATGGGCACGCCATTAGACACACTAAACGCATGAGTAGCTCCCGCCATGATGATCAGCTCTTCGACATTCAACCGGGGTAATTCAAGGTGCGAACTAAACCACCCTAGGAGAGCAACATTGGGGGTAAAGGGCGACTCGCCGATCAAAAAGTTATTACCAAAGCTCATTTTAATAAGCCGTTCCACTGCGGGACGCGAGACGTGCGCTATCACGCCATTAAATACTTCATTGACACACGCTTTCGAGAGCGCCACCAAAACCCCCACCCAGATGGGGGTAAACCATGGGTAATCTTCCGTATCGAGATCTATAACCTCAAGCTCAACGTCATATTGTGGCGGCTCCCCAGATAGCTTGGCGACGACCCGTTTATGAAATTTATACGGCCCCCACGTCGCAACTGCATCTCTATTGAAGAATTTAACCTGCCCCTCGACCTCCCAGCTGACATCAGCTCCCCCATGTTCATCTGCGGATACGCTAAACTCACCGCCTGGGACTTCCCACATCGAAAAATCATGGAAGGGAATCGCAATAGGCGGGCCATCTGATTGCTCAGATTCAACCACTCCATCCATGACAATTAATTCAAGATTTTTCAGTTTGAAAGACCGAATTCTACCGTCAGCACCATACACCAGATCATAGGGCGTTACAGCGGCGGAATGATGTGTAATGCTTTCGACAATCGAAACAAATATCGCATACTGTGGATGGAACAGCACAGTACCCGTGTAGGCCTCGTCACCTGAAGGGAGCAAATATTTGAAGCCAGAGTTATCGCCGGGCAATTCAGTTGATTCCTGCCCTGTTGAGCTAATAAATACCTCGACTGCCCCCTGCCCCTCTACATCTTTATCTGCACGCGCTCGTAACCGGTAAGTCTGCGGTGCAAACCCAACCGGCAAGTCGAGTGCAATCTGCCCGAACTCGAACGTTTGGTGATTAGCATCCAACCCGCGAAACCAGTCCTCAAAACTCTCCCCGTGCAACTTTTGAACGGAGGAATCCTCGCCAAACACCAACTGGAAATTTGTACTTTCACTTAAATCAACCAATAGCCTCCGTTCATCGCCCACCTTTATAACGGTGTCATCTAATTTAAGGTCCATCGTTAACAGCGGCGCATGCAGGGGCTTTATCCACTCCACGCGATGCACCAACCAGCGTTCCGCGCGCCGCGTCAAGCCGACATCCCCCCCGGCAAGCAATGCCATGCTCAGCCGGGCAATACTGTCCTTCGAATCATCCGGTTTGATGAAGGTCAGCCGTGGCCTGTCGAGAAGCGCGCCATGCAGCAGATAAATGGCATCGCTATCGTCTGCCTTTTCTGGATCACTAGAGAACGGCTCAAAGTATGTATTTTCCGCAAAGCGCTTGACATATTCTTGAGCGAAGACTTCGTTAACCGTTGACTGATCAAGGCTCACCACTACATCCCAAGCTGGCGCGCGCACCCCGCCTACCAGCCATTTGATCAACTGCTGTTTATCGAGCGCCATGGTAAATCCCTCACTGTATTTAGGCCGGGGGGCTATTTCCTTGTTTTACGCATTATTCTCGGCGGGCAAAACTGGCAAATTTACCAGTTGCGTCGTCAAGCACTTATTCCTTAGCTCGCCGCCCCTCATCAAAAATATTCCTGGCGGCGTGAAGCGATCACTGCAAGCGGCGTATACTGCACCCTGTTTTTCAATACCAAGGACACCACCATGGCCACTGCCCAACTTGACTATCACCTGCATCTACTGCAGCACCTGCGTACCATATTGGCCGCACTGGGCGAGGCCGAGCAGGTGCCCGAGGAGAGTCACGCCCTGTTCCTTGAGCGCTTCGACGAATTGCTGACGTTGCTCCCCAAAGACCCACTGGAAAGCCAATACCTGGGTCAGGACCTTATCTGCCAGGTCATTCAACGCTACCCGCAAATCGCCCATTTGGTGCCACGCGATCTGCTGTGGTTCTTTGGCGGCGACTGCCTGCACTTCATGCCGGATGAAGAGCTCGATCTTTACCAAACATTGGAAGAGCGTCGGTACCAAGCCGAACAAAATGGCGAAGCGTTCGACTGGCACCAGCAAAAGCGGCTGCTGGCTCAGCCTGAAGAAGGTAGCCAGCACTGATCACCGCTCAGCAGCCCGTCCCTCAACGGGCTGCATCTCCCTGTTCGGATTGAAGGCCATTCTCGTCCTGCAGCTCGCCGAGAATCAGCCCCTCTGTTCCAAATAAGGTAATGGAGTTACCGGCCTGTTGAAGGCTTGCGAGCCTGCCCCCCTGGTAGAGACGATTTTGTGTGCCTAGCCCATCCCGGCTCATACCCGTGAGAAGGTCTTTGCCATCGTAATGATATTCAGCCAACACGATGTCACCCTCGGCAGATGGCCGGCTAACCTTGATCAAGCGGTTGACACGATCATAGTCAAGCAGATGCCCTTGTTCGTCGCAGGTCATATTGCCATTACCGTCGTAGGTCAAGATTATTTCGTGCAGGGCAGGAAGATCCCAGAGCACGCTTAGATCAAGAGGCTTGATAAGCTTCAGTGCCTTGACCAGCAAACGTGCGCCGGCAAGATCAAGTGCTTTTAAGCCACTATGGTGACTGACAACGTCCAAGCCCACCAGCTGGGCAGGGTCGTCATCAGAGAATGAATAGAATATTAATTGCTCCCCACCTTCCTGATATTCCGTTATACACATATCGATATTATCAAGTTCGTCGTAGGTGAAGTATTGGACTTTGATCGCTGCGCCTGAGGGGTCAACAGGCAGCTCGGAACCTGTGCACTCGTAGCTGGTCAGACGCTGCCTGTCGTCATAACCATACGTTTCCTCCCGCAGGACCGCTTGTGTCTTTGTATTACGCAGCGTGCGCTTGATCAACGCATCGACATCGTTATAGGTATGTTCAAGGCATTGGCCATCGCCACTGTCGGGTACGAACGTACGCTTCGACTCACGATCAAACTGATCATATTCCAACTGGGTATTCAAGGACTGTTGTTTGTTATCTATACAGAAAGAAGACAGCCGACCAAAGCTGTCGTAAAACAATTCACTGTTCAGGTCGTCCCCCAAACCAGTGCCTGTTAACTGACCACTTGCTTTGTCGTAACCGTACGATTGCTGCAGACCTTTAGCATCGATATATGACGTTATACGTCCACGCTGACTGTGCTGATAATTCACTTCATAGGTCACGCCTGCTTGCTTACGCTTCTCCCATTTGACAGTACCGTTAAGATAATGGGTGCGCTCAAAAGCCTGATCCGTCACGGAGCACATATGCAAGCGAGCATTTTTTTCATGGTATCCAAAGGTTGTTTTCTGAACAACCTCTTCAGCATCACCAGGTGTAATGTCGATGAATTCTCTTGTCACAGGTTCTTCGGTCAGTCTGAACTCATAGGTATAGCGGATGACCTGCCCGAGCGGCGTAACCACTTCGCTGGGTTTACGCTCACTGCCTTTGTACTTGTAGGTCTGTTTGCGCTTGCCTGTCGTGGTACTTTTCAGGCGATCCAGACCGTCGTACTCCTGCAGCCCCAGCTCTTTACCCGCGACACCGATGGAAACTGGCAAGTCCGCGCTACTGTGCTCAGCGTATGTGCGCACCACTTTTGCGCCGTCGGCCAAGGTATGCTCGATCAGTCGGCCGAATACATCGTAGACATACCTGTTGACCCTCTCTCCCACGAGGCCAACCGCTTCGCTAAGTGTGCGGCCCAGGCCATCGTATTGGTTTTGCTGCAGGCTAATCCGTGTTTCTTGGTAGTTTCCCTCCGCCCTAGACCATTGCAGACGCTCTGTGCGCGCAGGCTGGTTGAAGAGGTTCAACCAGGTTTTGCTAATACCACTGCTCTCGCCGCCAGTGCTTTCCCGCCAACGTTTGACGATACGTTGTTTGGGGGCGTCTACCGGTTGCCCAGGGTTGTTTTCGCCAACAGGATCGTTTTCCTCTATCACCTTGACCCCATCGGGTCCGGTGACTGCGCGTTGTTGGCCCCAATAATCGTAGTCATACCTGTGAATCAGCGTTAGATCATCCGCTGCTTGCGCGCTGCGCCAATCAGTCTCAGTTTCGCTTTGCAGCCTTCCAAACGCATCGTATGTGGCTAGGTATAGCGCACGGAGCGGCTCCTCCTTCCCCTCCTGCCGCGACGTGGCATTGTCGAGGTCATTACGCTGTTCTTTGACCGGCCTGTTCAGTCCGTCAAGGATGGTGTGTGTCAAAACACCATTCACATCGGTGCGTTTCTGGCTGGCTCGGTCATCATCGTTTGCACAGAGCCGATACGTGTAGCTACGGTCAGCCTGATAGGGGGATTCGGGGGCGACGACTTCCTGGATGACCCGGCGCAGCACATCATATCGGTAGTTAATCCTCACGCCATTGTCGTCTTCGTTAAGTAGGTTCTGTCCAGTGAGCAGCGAGTGTTCGCTGGTCGTGGTTTTTTTGATGATGTTCGTGGCGCTGTTGTCGTGCCCGGTGACCGTCTGGGTGGTCACCAGCACCGTTTCTTTATTGTCATCGTTGGCAAAGGTCGACAACCGAGTGGCGTAGGTGTAACTGGTCGTGGTGGCCAGGCCGTTCATGGTGAGCGTGTACTCCTCCACGCGACCGTAGGTAAGAGGCTGTTGCTGGTTCTTGAAGTACGTGTATTGGGTGCTCTGCAGCTCTTGGAGCACCTGCGCTTGCGCATCGACTTCCTCCAGCGTCTCTACCTCGATTACCGGCCAGTCGGTGGTGCTTGCATTACCGTCATATGCAGGCAGCGCGCTATAGCGATACCTTTGGCGCAGTATGGGTGCGATCGGCGTTAGCGCACTAGGCGCCGGTGTAATGGTCTTGCTCTTGAGGTGGCGAACGAAGTCGCTCGGATCTGGCGGGCACGCGCCTTGCTCTCCGCCAGCGGGATACCAGAGACTGGTCTCGATCACCCCGCTGGGGTGCTCTACGAAACGCAGGTTGCCGTCTTCGTAATAGTCACGCTTGAGCACCTCTGTTCGGGCAGTGTCGGTTTTAGCTTTGCGCCAGGTGGTAGTGGTGGTCAGCGGGAGCTGGCAATAGGCACGCTGGTCCTTGAAAGGCTTGCCTTCCTCATAGGCATAGCTGGTCTCCACGGTCTGGATGTGCAGGTCATCCGCAGGCCCTTGG
>NZ_JAOYTM010000022.1:0-57073 GCF_025847435.2 Pseudomonas sp. BT-42-2 | reverse complement strand
AGCCCGCTCCCACGCCTGCGCCCTGTTGAAGATAGACAGGCGTGGGAGCGGGCTTGCCCCGCGATAGGGCCTCTACTAGCACTGAGAAACGCACGAAAAGCCAATAAATTCAATTTCTTGCCGTAGAACACGGAATCCCGCTAGCATCGCCCCCGCCATTTGCGCCAATAATAAGTCCAAGCCCGCAGCGCCCAACCATCGAGGCCAGCATGTACATCTATCGTTTGGTCCTGCTTCTGGTCGTGGGGATCTACTTGTTCTCCCCGGCCATCATGGACTGGTGGATCGAGCCGACCGGAGCCTGGTATCGCCCTTACCTGCTCTGGCTGATCCTCATCGTCGTCACCTTCATCCTGCAGAGCCAACGAGATGCCGATGAGCTTTAGCCTGACCCAGATGATCCTGATCAGCGCCGGGTACCTGTTGGTGCTGTTCGGCGTGGCCTGGATCAGCGAACGCGGGCTGATCCCGCGCTCGGTCATCCGCCACCCACTGACCTACACCCTGTCGCTGGGCGTCTACGCCAGTGCCTGGGCCTTCTATGGCTCGGTGGGCCTGGCCTACCAGTACGGCTATGGCTTCCTGGCCTGCTACCTGGGGGTGTCCGGGGCCTTCCTGTTGGCGCCGGTGCTGCTCTACCCGATCTTGAAGATCACCCGCACCTACCAGCTGTCGTCACTGGCCGACCTGCTCGCGTTTCGCTTTCGCAGCACCTGGGCCGGGGCCCTGACCACCATCTTCATGTTGATTGGCGTATTGCCGTTGCTGGCCTTGCAGATCCAGGCCGTTGCCGACTCGATCAGCATCCTCACCGGCGAACCGGTCAAAGCGCGAGTGGCGTTCGCCTTCTGCGCCTTGATCATCCTGTTCACCATCTTCTTCGGCTCACGCCACATCGCCACTCGCGAAAAGCACGAAGGCCTGGTGTTCGCCATCGCCTTCGAGTCGGTGATCAAGTTGCTGGCCCTGGGCGGGGTCGGCCTGTATGCCCTGTACGGCGTGTTTGGCGGGCCGCACGGCCTGGAAGTCTGGCTGCTGCAGAACCAGACCGCCCTGGCCGCGTTGCACACACCTTTGCAAGAAGGCCCATGGCGCACCCTGCTGCTGGTGTTCTTCGCCTCGGCCATCGTCATGCCGCACATGTACCACATGGCGTTCACCGAGAACCTCAGCCCACGCTCGCTGGTCAGCGCCAGTTGGGGCCTGCCGCTGTTCCTGCTGTTGATGAGCCTGGCCGTGCCGCTGATTCTGTGGGCTGGTCTGCGCCTGGGGGCGAGCACTAACCCTGAATACTTCACCCTCGGCCTAGGCATTGCCGCAAACAATGAGGCGCTGGCGCTGTTGGCCTACATTGGCGGGCTGTCCGCCGCCAGCGGCTTGATCATCGTCACCACCCTGGCGCTATCCGGCATGGCGCTGAATCATCTGGTGCTGCCGCTCTACCAGCCACCGGCGGAAGGCAACATCTATCGTTGGCTGAAATGGACCCGGCGCGCGCTAATCGTCGCCATTATCACCGCCGGGTTCATCTTCTACCTGACCCAGAACACTCACCAGAGCCTGGCCAACCTGGGCATCGTTGCCTTCGTCGCCACCTTGCAGTTCCTCCCTGGTGTGCTGTCGGTCCTGTACTGGCCAACCGCGAACCGGCGCGGCTTCATCGCCGGGCTGTTGGCCGGCATGCTGGTGTGGATGGTGACCATGCTGCTGCCGCTGCTGGGTAATCTGCAGGGCTTCTACATTCCGCTGCTGAACATGATCTACGTGCTCGACGACACCAGCTGGCACATGGCGGCAATCGCCTCGCTGGCGGCCAACGTCCTGCTGTTTACGTTGATCTCGTTGTTCACCAATGCCAGCAGCGAAGAAATCAGCGCCGCCGAAGCCTGTGCGGTGGACAACGTGCGCCGACCACAACGCCGCGAGCTGCACGCTGCCTCGCCACAAGAGTTCGCCACCCAACTGGCCAAGCCGCTGGGCGCCAAGGCCGCGCAAAAAGAAGTCGAGCAGGCCTTGCGCGATCTCTACCTGCCCTTCGACGAGCGCCGCCCGTATGCCCTGCGCCGCTTGCGCGACCGCATCGAGGCCAACCTGTCCGGGCTGATGGGGCCAAGCGTGGCCCAGGATATGGTCGAGACGTTCTTGCCGTACAAGTCTGGCAACGAGAACTACGTCACCGAAGATATCCACTTCATCGAAAGCCGCCTGGAAGACTACCACTCGCGCCTGACCGGCCTTGCCGCCGAACTCGATGCCCTGCGCCGCTACCACCGCCAGACCCTGCAGGAGCTGCCGATGGGGGTCTGCTCGCTGGCCAAGGACCAGGAAATCCTCATGTGGAACAAAGCCATGGAGGAGCTGACCGGGATCGCCGCCAAGCATGTGGTCGGTTCACGCCTGATGACCATCAGCGAACCCTGGCGCGGCTTGTTGCAAGGCTTCATCAACGTACCCGATGAGCACTTGCACAAGCAGCGCCTGGGCCTGGATGGTCAGATCCGCTGGCTCAACCTGCACAAGGCGGCCATCGACGAGCCCCTCGCGCCGGGTAACAGCGGCTTGGTCCTGCTGGTCGAAGACCTCACCGAAACCCAGGCCCTGGAAGACAAGCTGGTGCACTCCGAGCGCCTGGCCAGCATCGGCCGCCTGGCAGCCGGGGTGGCCCACGAGATCGGCAACCCGATCACCGGCATCGCCTGCCTGGCGCAGAACCTGCGCGAGGAGCGCGAAGGCGACGGCGAGATCACCGAGCTGTCCAGCCAGATCATCGAGCAAACCAAGCGCGTATCGCGCATCGTCCAGTCGCTGATGAGCTTCGCCCACGCCGGCGGCAGCCAGCAGAACAGCGAAGAGCCGGTGTGCCTGGCGGAGGTGGCGCAAGATGCCATCGGTCTGCTGGCCCTCAACCGGCGCAATTTCGAAGTACAGTTCTTCAACCTCTGCGACCCTGATCACTGGGTCGAGGGCGACCCGCAACGCCTAGCCCAGGTGCTGATCAACCTGCTCTCCAACGCTCGCGACGCCTCGCCACCGGGCAGCGCCGTGCGGGTGCGTAGCGAGATGAGCGAGCACGCCGTCGACCTGATCGTCGAGGACGAAGGCAGTGGCATCCCGAAAAACATCATGGACCGCCTGTTCGAACCGTTCTTCACCACCAAGGACCCGGGCGAAGGAACCGGACTGGGGCTCGCTCTGGTCTATTCCATCGTGGAAGAGCATTATGGGCAAATCACCATCGACAGCCCCGCCGATATCGAACGGCAGCGTGGCACCCGGATCCGCGTGACCCTGCCCCGGCATGTCGTAGCGACGTCCCCTGAAATTCGAGACCGTCGAGAGAATTGAATCAATGCCGCATATTCTGATCGTCGAAGACGAAACCATCATCCGCTCGGCCTTGCGTCGACTGCTCGAGCGCAACCAGTACCAGGTCAGCGAAGCCGGCTCGGTGCAGGAAGCCCAGGAACGCTTCAGCATTGCCACCTTCGACCTGATCGTCAGCGATCTGCGTCTGCCTGGCGCGCCCGGCACCGAGCTGATCAAGCTCGGCCAGGGTACCCCGGTGCTGATCATGACCAGCTACGCCAGCCTGCGCTCGGCGGTCGACTCGATGAAGATGGGCGCGGTGGACTACATCGCCAAGCCCTTCGACCATGACGAGATGCTCCAGGCCGTGGCGCGGATCCTGCGCGACCGCCAGAACGCCCCCGCCGCAGCGCCAGCCAGCGCCGAGCCACGGGCCAATGGCAAGGTGGGTGCTGTCGACAAGGGCACCAACAACGCAGCCAATGGCGAGATCGGCATCATCGGCTCGTGCCCGCCGATGCAGGATATGTACAGCAAGATCCGCAAAGTCGCCCCGACTGACTCCAATGTGTTGATCCAAGGCGAATCCGGCACCGGTAAAGAGCTGGTCGCCCGCGCCCTGCACAATCTATCGCGACGGGCCAAGGCGCCGATGATCTCGGTCAACTGCGCGGCCATCCCGGAAACCCTGATCGAGTCGGAGCTGTTCGGCCACGAGAAGGGCGCATTCACCGGCGCCAGCGCGGGTCGGGCCGGCCTGGTCGAAGCGGCCGACGGCGGCACGCTGTTCCTCGATGAAATCGGTGAACTGCCACTGGAAGCCCAGGCGCGCCTCCTGCGTGTGTTGCAGGAAGGCGAAATTCGCCGGGTCGGCTCGGTGCAGTCGCAGAAAGTCGATGTGCGCCTGATCGCCGCCACTCACCGCGACTTGAAGAACCTGGCCAAGGCCGGCCAGTTCCGCGAAGACCTTTATTACCGCCTGCACGTGATCGCCCTGAAGCTGCCCGCACTGCGTGAGCGTGGCAGTGACGTCAATGAGATCGCCAATGCCTTCCTCGCCCGGCAGAGTGCGCGTATCGGTCGCGATGACCTGCACTTCTCCCACGAAGCCGAGCAGGCCATTCGTCATTACAGCTGGCCGGGTAACGTGCGCGAACTGGAAAACGCTGTCGAGCGCGCGGTCATTCTCAGCGAGAGCCCGGAAATTTCCGCCGAGCTGCTGGGCATCGACATCGAATTGAGCGATCTGGACGATGACGAGCTGTTGAACAACCTGCCGACCATCGGCGGTGTCAGCGCCAACAACGCCAGCCATGAGCCGACCGAGGATCTGTCGCTGGAGGATTACTTCCAGCATTTCGTCCTCGAACACCAGGACCACATGACCGAGACCGAGCTTGCCCGCAAGCTGGGTGTCAGCCGCAAGTGCCTGTGGGAACGGCGCCAGCGCCTGGGCATTCCACGGCGCAAGAGCAACGCTACCAGCGATAACTGATACATCATTCTTGGGGCTGCTTTGCAGCCCTTCGCGGGCAAGCCCGCTCCCACAGGCTGTGCGCCGCTCTCAAGCTTAGCGCTGTACCTGTGGGAGCGGGCTTGCCCGCGAAGGGCCGCAAAGCGGCCCCAAAAGCTTCGGTAACAGATCAGTTCGCGCAAAAATCTGTTACCTCACCCCTCCCGCCGTAACAGATGCCGAGGCGTACGGTAACGAAATTTCTACATTTGCCCGCCCGGCAACCCCGCCAAAATCCCGCAACCCCCTGATTTTGCTGGACCTGCCAAAGTTGGCACGGCACCTGCTATATGTTTGGTACAAGAACAATAACAAGCACTGCAACTCAGAATAAGAACAAGACGAAACGGCTCACGCACAATAAAAACAAGACGGCGGAGGCGCAGCTAACTGATTCTTTTGGAGAGGAGTTGTGTTTGGGGCTTGCCCCACAACCAGGCAGAGAACAACAAAAACTGCACTAAAGCAGCGCCTACACTGGTTGGATCGACAGATCAGCATCACCTCAGCGGCCAAAGCAATCCGTTTGCTCTTTACCCCCGGTTTGGGGGTCGTCCACAAGTTTCGAGCTTTGTGGACAGGGCACTCAACAAAAACAAGAAGCCCAGCAGAAAAACAATAAGAGCACGCAACGACTTCTTGGGGAGCTTAGGCTCCCCTTGTCGTTTCTCCCTCCTGGAACACCCCTTGGCGCATCGCCTACACCATTCCCCCAGTAAATGCTAGAATCCCCGCCCATCATGCGGCCATTCTCCTATCCGTGGCCGAACATTCCTTCAAACAGTGCATCCCATGCTGAAGAAGCTGTTCCAGTCATTCCGTCCGCCCACCGGTGGTCAACACCACAGGCGCACCACGCCTGAAGTGATCAACAAGAGCCAGCACTCGCTGCAACGCAGCCAGTTCAGCCGCCATGCGGTAAGCATCGTCGACCGCCTGCAGGCCGCCGGCTATCAGGCCTACCTGGTCGGTGGCTGCGTGCGCGACTTGCTCCTGGGGATCAACCCCAAGGACTTCGACGTCGCCACCAGCGCCACGCCCGAGCAGATCCGTGCCGAGTTCCGCAACGCCCGAATCATTGGCCGTCGCTTCAAGCTGGTCCACGTGCATTTCGGCCGTGAGATCATCGAAGTCGCCACCTTCCGCGCCCATCATTCGGACGAAGGCGAAGGCGATAGCCATCGCTCATCGCACAATGCCAGCGGTCGCATCCTGCGTGACAACGTCTACGGCACCTTGGAAGAAGACGCGCAGCGCCGCGACTTCACCATCAATGCGCTGTACTACGATCCGGTCAGCGAGCGCATTCTCGACTACGCCAACGGTATCCATGACATCCGCAACCGCCTGTTGCGCTTGATTGGCGACCCGGTCCATCGCTACCAGGAAGACCCCGTGCGCATGCTGCGCGCCGTGCGTTTCGCCGCCAAGCTCGACTTCGGCATCGAAAAGCACACGGTCAAGCCGATTCGTGAGCTGGCGCCACTGCTGCGCGAGATTCCCGCTGCCCGCCTGTTCGAAGAGAGCCTCAAGCTGTTCCTTTCCGGCCAAGGCGCAATCGTCTTTGAAATGCTGGTCGACCTGGAGTTGTTCGAGCCGCTGTTCCCAGGCAGCAGCCATGCCCTGGAAGAGCGTCCGACCTATACCCATACACTGATCAGCCAGGCACTGGCCAACACCGACCTGCGTGTCAAGCAAGGCAAGCCGGTTACCCCTGCCTTCCTCTTTGCCGCCCTGCTCTGGCCAGCCCTACCGGGCCGCGCGCTGTATCTGCAAAGCCAGGGCGTGCCGCCAATCCCGGCCATGAACCAGGCCGCGCACGACTTGATCGCCGAGCAGTGCCAGCGTATCGCTATCCCGAAACGCTTCACCCTGCCGATCCGTGAGATCTGGGACATGCAGGAGCGCCTGCCGCGCCGCAGCGGCAAACGCGCCGACATGCTGCTCGACAACCCTCGTTTCCGTGCCGGCTACGACTTCCTGCTGCTGCGTGAAAGCGCAGGCGAGGAAACCGAAGAGCTCGGCCAATGGTGGACTGACTACCAGGAAGCCAACGACAGCGAGCGTCGCGACATGATCCGCGACCTGGGCAACCGTGACGATGGCGCCGGTGCCGCCCCACGCAAACGCAAGCGCAGTGGCTCCAAGCGCAAGCGCAGCGGTGACGAGGCCTTTGACTGAGCATGCGCAGCCGCGTCTACATCGGCCTGGGCAGTAACCTGGCCGATCCCGCCGAACAGCTGCGCAATGCCCTCGATGCCTTGGACAAGGCCGAGGGCACCTGCCTGGCAGGCGTGTCGAGCTTCTATGCCAGTGACTCGCTGCTGCCAGGCCAGCCGCGCTACACCAATGCCGTGGCCGCGCTGGACACCTCGCTGACCCCGCTGCAGCTGCTCGATGTCTTGCAAGCCATCGAGAATGAGCAGGGGCGGGTCCGTCAGGAGCGCTGGGGGCCGCGCACCCTCGACCTGGATGTACTGCTGTTCGCAGACCAGGTCATCGATATTCCCCGCCTGAAAGTGCCGCATTACCACATGCAGGCGCGCCCCTTCGTGCTCTATCCGCTGGCCGAACTAGTGCCGGCGGATTTCACCCTTGCCGATGGCCGGCGCCTCGCCCAGCTGCTCGAAGACTGTCCGTTCGTCGGTCTGGAACGCCTGTAATTCGGGCGTTGCAGGCGACGGTAACGCCAGTAACACCCGCGCCGTAACAATGCGGTAACAGGGTCATTGACTTCGCCCCCCTCGCTCACGACTATAGGCGTCCCGTGGCGTCGATGTGCCACATATCACCTATTTAGGCCCGGACGGACCTGTGCCCGAACATCACAACCGATGATGTGCCGCTCCGGAAGATGAATGCATGCGTTGTTCGCAGTCGTTTTTCACAGCGCCTGAACGAGGATTTCCTACATGCCTGAATTAACCCTGACCACCCTGCACGGCCGTAAGGCCAAGGGTGAGAAAATCACCATGCTGACCTGCTACGACGCAACCTTCGCCAAGGTCGCCAGCCAGGCCGGTGTGGACGTACTGCTGGTGGGTGACTCGCTGGGCATGGTCCTGCAGGGTCACGACAGCACCCTGCCGGTCACTACCGCCGAGATGGCCTATCACACGGCCTGCGTCAAACGCGGCAATGACGGCGCATTGATTCTTGCCGACTTGCCGTTCATGGCCCACGCCACCCCCGAGCAGGCCTTTGCCAACTGCGCCACACTGATGCAGGCCGGCGCGCATATGATCAAGCTCGAAGGCGCTGCCTGGCTGGCCGAAACCATCCGCCTGCTAGCCGAGCGCGGCGTGCCGGTGTGCGCGCACATGGGCTTGACCCCGCAAACTGTCAATGTACTGGGTGGCTACAAGGTCCAAGGCCGCCAGGAAGCCCAAGCGCGGCAGATGCGCGCTGACGCCATTGCCCTGGAGCAAGCCGGCGCGGCCATGCTGCTGCTCGAATGTGTGCCTAGTGAGTTGGCGGCGGAGATCACCCAGGCGGTGAGCATTCCGGTCATCGGTATTGGTGCCGGCAGTGCAACTGACGGCCAGGTGCTGGTGCTGCACGACATGCTCGGCCTGTCCTTGAGCGGTCGCGTGCCGAAGTTCGTGAAGAACTTCATGGTCGGCCAGCCGGATATCCACAGTGCGTTGGTCGCCTATGTCACGGCAGTCAGAGACGTCAGCTTCCCCGCCAGTGAACACGGATTCAGCGCATGAACACAGTCAAGACCGTGCGCGAGCTGCGCGCCGCCGTTGCCCGCGCGCGTGGCGAAGGCAAGCGAATCGCCTTCGTCCCGACCATGGGCAACCTGCACAGCGGCCATGCTGCGCTAGTGACCAAGGCCGCCCAGCGTGCTGATTTCGTGGTTGCCAGCATCTTCGTCAATCCGCTGCAGTTTGGCGCCGGCGAGGACCTCGACAGTTACCCACGAACCCTGGCCGCCGATCAGGAGCGCTTGCTCCAGGCTGGCTGCCACTTGCTGTTCGCACCCACCGTCGAAGAGATGTACCCCGACGGCATGAGCGTGCAGACCCGGGTCAGCGTGCCGCAGTTGTCCGAAGGCTTGTGCGGCGCCAGCCGTCCTGGGCACTTCGAAGGTGTCGCAACCGTGGTCAGCAAGCTGTTCAACATGGTCCAGCCCGACCTTGCCGTGTTTGGCGAGAAAGACTTCCAGCAGCTGGCGGTAATCCGCGCCATGGTGCGCGACCTGAACATGCCGATCCAGATCATCGGCGAGCCGACCGTGCGCGCCGAGGATGGCCTGGCACTGTCGTCGCGCAATGGTTACCTGAGCCCGGAGCAGCGCGCAGCGGCGCCTGCCCTGTATCGTGAACTGAGTGCGATGGCCGACGCCATTCGCCATGGTCAGCGCGACTATGCAGCGTTGATCGTTGCGGCTCAGGCGCAGCTGCTGGCAGCAGGTTTTCGCCCGGACTACCTGGAGGTGCGGCATGCGCTGACCTTGCGCCCGGCGATGATCGATGATCGCGATGTGGTGGTAATTGCTGCAGCGTACCTGGGTACTACACGACTGATCGATAACCTGTACCTGCATCTGGATGAACTGACTGCCTAGGCCTTGGGGGAGCAACTGACTTTGCTGTGTCAGTGCCGGCCTCTTCGCGGGCAAGCCCGCTCCCACAGGGATTTGCATGTTTCACGCGATCATTGTTGTGCCTGTGAGGCCCATTGTTTGCCGTGAGTCTTAGCGAATCCCTCAAGGTCATCTCGATCCCTGTGCCGGCCCCCACAGGGATTTGCATGTTTCACGCGATCATTGTTGTGCCTGTGAGGCCCATTGTTTGCCGTGAGTCTTAGCGAATCCCTCAAGGTCATCTCGATCCCTGTGGGAGCGGGCTTGCCCGCGAAGGCCGCGCAGCGGCCCAAATTCTCCCTGCCTGCCCCCATTCCCCCCACGCAAGCAATGCCTATAATGATCCCCAGCCTGCAACCGGCAGCGACTGCCCGTTGTCCAAGGCACGATCATGCATCAAGGAAACCATCCGCAATGGCGTATTACCGTACCCCCCATGATGTGACGGCGCTGCCCGCTTGGCAGGCGCTTGTGCAACACCGCGACGCCATGCAGGGCTTCAGCATGCGCGAAGCCTTCGCTGCCGATTCCAAGCGCTTCGACCAGTTTTCCCTGAGCAGTTGCGGGTTGTTCCTCGACTACTCGAAAAACCTGATTACCGAGCAGACCCGCGAACTGCTGGTCAATTTGGCCAATGAAGTCGATCTTGCCCAGGCCATCGAGTCGATGTTCAACGGCGAAATCATCAACGCCTCGGAAGGTCGCCCGGTGCTGCACACCGCGCTGCGCCGCCCGGTGGGCGACAAGCTCAGCGTCAATGGCGTCAACGTGATGCCTGAGGTGCACAAGGTCCTCAACCAGATCACCGAGCTGGTCGGCCGCATCCACGATGGCCTGTGGCGCGGGTACAGCGAAAAGCCGATCACCGACGTAGTCAACATCGGCATCGGTGGCTCGTTCCTCGGCCCGGAGCTGGTTTCCGAAGCCCTGCTGCCCTACGCCCAGCGCGGGGTACGCTGCCATTACCTGGCGAACATCGACGGCAGTGAATTCCATGAACTGTCGGCCAACCTGCGCGCCGAAACCACGCTGTTCATCGTCTCGTCGAAGTCGTTCAACACCCTCGAGACCCTGAAGAACGCCATGGCCGCTCGGACCTGGTACCTGGCCCAGGGCGGCTCCGAGGCCGAGCTGTATCGCCACTTCATCGCCGTCTCGAGCAACAAGGCCGCCGCCGTGGCCTTCGGTATTCGTGAAGAGAACATCTTCCCCATGTGGGACTGGGTCGGCGGGCGCTACTCGCTGTGGTCGGCCATCGGCTTGCCGATTGCCCTGGCCATCGGCACCGCCAACTTCAAGGAGCTGTTGTCTGGCGCCTACACCATGGACCAGCACTTCCAAACCGCGCCGTTCGACAAGAACATGCCGGTCCTGCTGGCCCTGCTCGGCGTCTGGTACGGCAACTTCTGGGGCGCCAACAGCCACGCGATCCTGCCGTACGACCACTACCTGCGTAACATCACCAAGCACCTGCAACAGCTGGACATGGAATCCAACGGCAAGAGCGTGCTGCAAGACGGCACCCCGGTGAAAACCGAGACCGGCCCGGTGATCTGGGGTGGCGTGGGTTGCAATGGTCAGCACGCTTATCACCAGCTGCTGCACCAAGGCACCCACTTGATCCCGGCGGACTTCATCGTCCCTGTGGTGAGCTTCAACCCGGTCGCCGACCATCACCAGTGGCTGTACGCCAACTGCCTGTCGCAGAGCCAGGCACTGATGCTCGGCAAGACCCGCGAAGAGGCGGAGGCCGAACTGCGCGGCAAAGGCCTAAACGAAGCGGACATCGCAAAGCTCGCGCCGCACAAGGTGATCCCGGGCAACCGCCCGAGCAACACCTTGGTAGTCGAGCGCATCAGCCCGCGCCGCCTCGGCGCACTGGTGGCGATGTATGAGCACAAGGTGTTCGTGCAAAGCGTGGTGTGGGGCATCAACGCCTTCGATCAGTGGGGCGTGGAACTGGGCAAAGAGCTCGGCAAGGGTGTTTACCAGCGTCTGGTGGGCGCTCAGGAAGAGTCCGCCGAAGACGGCTCTACTCAGGGCTTGATCAACTACTTCCGTGGGCGTCACCGCGGCTGATCCGCCGCTGCCCACTCTCCAGCGCGGGGTAAGCCCGCTCTCACGCAGCCTTGAGGGGCGTGGGGGCAGGCTTGCCTCGCGATGGTTTCTGCCCTGCCCAATTCGTGGAACACGTTCGCTGACTACACTGTCCATCGAATGATTGCCACGACAAGAGCAGGACAACCCGCCATGTTCGATCTCAGCAAATACCCCACCGCCTTGGCCGTCAGCCAGTCCGCGCAGCTGACTGTGGACGATTACCAACGCCTCTACCGTCAGTCGGTAGACGACCCAGACAGCTTCTGGGCCGAGCAGGCCACACTACGCCTGGATTGGATCAAGCCCTGGACCAGCGTGCAGCAGTCGGACCTGAAAACCGGCGAGGCGCGCTGGTTCGACGGTGGCCAATTGAATGTCAGCTACAACTGCATCGACCGTCACTTGGCCACGCGCGGCAAGCAGACCGCACTGCTTTGGGAAGGTGACGATCCGCAAGACTCGAAAGCCATCAGCTACCGCGAACTGCACCGGCAAGTCTGCCGCCTGGCCAACGCGCTCAAGGCCCGCGGCGTGAAAAAAGGCGATCGGGTATGCATCTATATGCCGATGATCCCTGAAGCTGCCTACGCCATGCTCGCCTGCGCTCGCATCGGCGCGATTCACTCGGTGGTCTTCGGCGGCTTCTCCCCCGACGCCCTGCGCGACCGCATCCTCGATGCCGATTGCCGCACCGTGATCACCGCCGACGAAGGCGTACGTGGTGGCAAACGCATCGCGCTCAAACAAAACGTCGACAAGGCCCTGGCCAGTTGCCCCAACGTCAGCAGCGTGTTCGTGGTGCGGCGCACCGGTGGCGAAGTCGCCTGGGACAACAACCGCGACCTCTGGTACCACAACGCGACCGAACTGGCTGGCGACGACTGCCCGCCCGAGCCAATGGCAGCTGAAGACCCGCTATTCATCCTGTACACCTCCGGCAGCACCGGCAAACCCAAGGGCGTGCTGCACACTACCGGCGGTTACCTGCTGCAAGCCACGCTGACCTTCAAGGTGGTGTTCGATTACCGTGAAGGCGAGGTGTTCTGGTGCACCGCCGATGTCGGCTGGGTCACTGGCCACAGCTATATCGTCTACGGCCCATTGGCCAATGGGGCGATCTCGCTGATGTTCGAGGGCGTGCCCAACTACCCGGACACCTCGCGGTTCTGGCAGGTGGTCGACAAACACCAGGTGAACATCTTCTACACCGCGCCAACCGCCCTGCGCGCGCTGATGCGCGAAGGCTCAGGCCCACTGCAAAGCACCTCGCGGCAAAGCCTGCGGCTACTTGGCAGCGTCGGCGAGCCGATCAACCCGGAAGCCTGGGAGTGGTACTTCGAGGAGGTTGGGCAGAAGCGCTGCCCGATCGTCGATACCTGGTGGCAGACCGAAACCGGCGGCATCATGCTCAGCCCGCTACCAGGCAACCCGCAGCTCAAGCCAGGCTGCGCCACTCAGCCGCTGTTTGGAGTGCAGCCGGTGCTGCTGGACGACCAGGGCAAGCTGATCGAGGGCGCAGGCGCTGGGCTGCTGGCGATCAAGGCCAGCTGGCCTGGACAGATTCGCAGTGTGTACGGCGATCATCAGCGCATGGTCGACACTTATTTCAAACCGCTGCCCGGCTACTACTTCACAGGTGACGGCGCCCGCCGCGACGCCGATGGCGACTACTGGATCACCGGGCGGGTCGACGATGTGATCAATGTCTCTGGCCACCGCATCGGCACTGCCGAGGTGGAAAGCGCGCTGGTGCTACACGACAGCATCGCCGAGGCAGCGGTGGTCGGTTACCCTCACGACCTCAAGGGTCAAGGCATCTACGCCTTTGTCACGCCGATGAATGGGGTGAACCCTGACGATGCTCTCAAGGCTGAACTACTGGCACTGGTCAGCAAGGAGATCGGCAGCTTCGCCAAGCCCGAGCTGATCCAGTGGGCGCCGGCCCTGCCCAAGACACGTTCGGGCAAGATCATGCGGCGTATACTGCGCAAGATCGCCTGCAACGAGCTGGACAACCTGGGCGATACTTCGACCTTGGCCGACCCCAGCGTGGTCCAGGGCTTGATCGACAAACGCCTCAACCAATGACGGCGGCCCATGGCGGGCTGCCCCCAACAGCAGGTCGCCATGGAAGCCTTACGCCGTCGTATCGAAACCCAGGTCATGAGCCTCACCGGGCTGGCCCTCGGCCAGCTCGACCTGGAATCGCCCAAAGGCGATCCTGGCTTGTTTGGACCAAAGAGCATCAGTTGGCAGGTGCATGGCGACTTCCCCAGCATGCTGGTTGGCGGCATTAGTGCGCTGATGCTGCAACTGCTGCATCCGCTGGCGTTGGCCGGGGTGTGGGATCACTCCAACTTTCGTCAGGACTTGCTGGGTCGCTTGCGCCGCACCAGCCAGTTCATCTCCGGCACCACCTTTGGCTCGACCCGCGATGCCCAATGGTTGATCGACAAGGTGCGCACCATCCACCTGCAAGTGGTCGGCACCGCTGCCGATGGCCGCCCGTATGCCGCCAGTGATCCCGACCTGCTGACCTGGGTGCATGTGGCCGAAGTCAGCAGTTTTCTTGCCGCGCACCTGCGTTACCGCAACCCCCATCTGTCGCGCGCCGACCAGGACGCTTATTACGATGAGATCGCACTGATCGCCGAGCGCCTTGGCGCACGCAACGTGCCTCGCTCCTGCCAGCAGATCGACGACTACCTGCAACGCATGCGCCCGCACCTGCAATGCGACGCCCGTAGCCTTGAGGTAGTGAGCATTCTGCTTGAGGCCCCTGCCCCCAGCCGCCTGGCTGAGCCTGTGGGCAAACTCATGCTGCAAGCGGGCATCGACCTGCTGCCGGACTGGGGCCGGGACATGCTCGGTCTGCACCAGGGGCAATTGCGCAGTCGCATGATCCGCCTGGGCATTGCCCGCACCGCGCCGGTCTTGCGCTGGGCCATGCGTGATAGCTCGGCGCATCGGGCCAGGCGGCGCATGGGCATCGACTAAGGTAATTTGGCTGGTTCTGCGGAACCGATTTAACGTGCCATACTCCAAGCACTCCCGCTTGGATAGACGAAGCTGCACATGCCCAAAGGATTGACTCGCGCCATCGGCGCCTTGCTGGCCCTCGTGGCCCTGTATAGCCTGCTCGGCTTCCTCATTCTCCCCGGCGTCGGCCTGCGTATTGCCAACCAGCAGTTGGCCAAGTACGCCACGGTGCCGGCCCAATTGACGCGTATCGAGCTCAACCCCTTCAGCCTTGAACTGACGCTTTGGGGCTTGCAGATTGGCGAGCCGGGTAAAGAGCAGGTCGGCTTCGAACGCCTTTACGCCAACCTCTCGCTCGACAGCCTGTGGAGCGGCGCGCTGCACCTGGATGCAGTGGAGCTGGACAAGGCGCGCAGCGAAGTGCTGTTCGCCAAAGACGGCAGCCTCAACCTCACCCAGCTGTTCAAAGTGCCGCCCAGCGAGCCGAAAGCCGAAGAGCCGGCGAGTGATCCTTTCCCGCTGCGCATTGGCAGCATCAAGCTCAACGAAGGCTACTTGCACTTCAAGGATTTGCGTCCGAGCGAGCCAATCGAATTTCTTTACGACTCGATGAACCTTGAGTTGAAGAACCTCAGCACCCTGCCCGAGGACAACGCCGACATGAGCCTGGTCGCCAATGGCCCGGCCGGTGGCCGCATCGACTGGAAAGGCACCTTGAGTCTGACCCCGATCGCCTCCGAAGGCACCCTGAAGATCACCGACGGCAAAATGAAAGCCTGGTGGCCTTATGTGCGCGATGCTGTGCCGTTGGTCCTGGAAGACGGCGTAATCAGCCTCGACACCCACTACAAGCTCAACCTGGCGAAGGAAACCGAGCTGTTGCTGGACAACACCTCGGTGCGCATCGCCCCGTTCGCCATCAAGGCCCCGGACGGCCGCCCATTGGCCCGCCTGGCGAACCTTGAGGTCAGCGACACCTCTATCGACCTGGCCAAGCAGTTGGTCACCGTCGGCAAAATCCGTAGTGAGAAACTGGAAACCTGGGCAGCACTGGAAAAAGATGGCCAGCTCGACTGGCAGAAGTTATTCGCCAGCCAGCCGGCCAAGGCCAGTCCAAAAGAAAAAGCCGAGCCTGCTGCTGCTGAACCCAGCAGCGAGGAAAAAGCCGCGGCAGAGCCGAGCAAGCCTTGGCAGGTGTTGCTCAAGGATGTACAGGCGCGCAACTACATGATTCACCTGGCTGACCGCAGCCAGAAAGAGCCGGTAGCGTTGGACGTCGGTCCGCTCAATGTTGACCTGCAGGGTTTCGACAGCCTCAACAAGTCGCCCTTCACCCTCAAGCTCGACACTGGCGTCGGCAAGCAAGGCAAGCTGCAGGCCGCAGGCCAAGTCAACCTGGCACCGGTAACGGCCAAGCTCGATGTCACTACCAGCGATATCGACCTGCGGGTGGCCCAGGCCTACATCAGCCCGTTCATTCGCCTGGAACTGCGCAGTGGCATGCTCTCGAGCAACCTCAAGGTCGACCTCAAGAGCACCGAGCCGCTGGCCTTCAGCGTCGGCGGCAAAGCCCAGGTCAACCAACTGCACACCCTCGATACGATCAAGAACCGCGACTTCGTCAAATGGCAGCAACTGAACCTCGACGGTCTGTCCTATGTGCATGGTGATGCCCTGTCGATCGACAAGGTCAATCTGCTGCAGCCGTATGCGCGCTTCATCATCAACGAAGATCGCACCACCAACGTCGATGACCTGTTGATTCCTCAACCGGCCGGTAGCGCGAGCACAGCCCAATCCAAGCCGGCAGCGGCCAATAACGACAAGCCGCTGGGTATTCATATCGGGCAGATCGACATCAACGATGGCTCGGCGAATTTCGCCGACCTGACCCTGACCCCCAACTTCGCCACGGCGGTGCAGCAGCTCAATGGCCAGGTTGGCACCATCGACAACCGCAAGCCGGCTCCGGCGAAAGTCGACATCAAGGGCAAGGTCGACCGTTATGCCCCGGTCACCATCAAAGGTGCGCTCAATCCATTCAACCCGATGGCCAGCCTGGACATCGCTACCAGCTTCAAACGGGTCGAGCTGACCACCCTGACGCCCTACTCCGGCAAGTTCGCAGGTTTCCGCATCCGCAAGGGGCGGCTGAACCTCGACCTGCACTACCTGATCACCAACGGCCAGCTCAAAGCCGAGAACAAAGTGGTGGTCGAGCAGTTGCAACTGGGTGAGAAAGTCGACAGCCCGGATGCCGTGGATCTGCCGATCCGCCTGGCGGTGGCGCTGCTCAAGGATACCGAAGGCAAGATCTCGATCGAGCTGCCGGTCACCGGCGACCTTAATAATCCCCAGTTCAGCGTCATGCCAATCGTCTGGCAGACCCTACGCAACCTGGTGCTGCGTGCAGCCCAGGCGCCGTTCAAGTTCATTGGTGGGCTGGTCGCCGGCGGTGGCTCGGAAGACCTCGGCACCGTGGCCTTTGCTCCAGGTTCCAGCGACCTGAGTGGCGACGCGCAGTCGGCCCTGGACAAGCTGGCCTCCGCCCTTAAAGAGCGCCCGGAACTGCGCCTGGAAATCGAAGGCACCAGCGCCCAGACCAGCGACGGCCCCCTGATCGCCGAACAGCGTCTGGAGCGCGAGTACCAGGCTACTTGGTACAAGATCCTCCAGCGCCGCGGTGACAAGGTGCCGGCCAACGCCTCCATGTTGGTGGTAGATGACAGCGACAAGCCGGCCATGCTCGAAGGCATCTACCGCACGCGCTTGAAACAGCAGCCCCCGGGCGAATGGCAGGAACTGAGCCGCGATGAACGTACGGCCAAGCTGCGCGAAGCGGTGATCAAGTCGTGGGCGGAAAGCGCTGCGCTGCTGCGTCAATTGGGCCAGGAGCGCGCCGGCACTATCAAGGATTACCTGGTGGACAAGGGCAAGCTTGAGGATGACCGGGTGTACTTCATCGATACCACCCTGGGTAAAGCCGAGAGCGATGGGCGGGTGATCACGCCGATGCATCTAGACGCTGAGTAGCTCTCAAGCTTGTATCGTCTGTTTTGGGGCTGCTGGGCAGCCCTTCGCGGCGTCCCGCTGCTCCACCAAGCCCGCATCTACAGAGCGGCGCGGTCCCTGTAGGAGCGGGCTTGCCCGCGAAGGGCTGCAAAGCAGCCCCAAAACAGCCAACTCAAATCGCAACCCTGCAACTGCCCCCCCCGCCTAGACCAACCGCTGCCCCGATACTGCCGGGTGATACAGCGGCTGCACTTTATTGCCCGCAGGATCGAGTAAATGGAAACTGCGCGCGCCATCGCCATGATTGAAAGGCCTGTCCAGCAGGGTGACCCCATGCGCTTTGAAATACTGGTACCAGGCGTCCAACTCTTCCACGCTGTCGACAATGAACCCGTAGTGGTCCAAGGTCTGCAGCCCGTTGGCAGCCCCAGCGCCACGCCCCAGCGATAGGTTGTCGTTGCCGCAAGTGAGATAAATCAGGTCTTCGTTGGCTCGGTGCAGCACTTCCATACCGAGTACATCGACATAAAAGCGCTCGCACTCCTCCAGATTGGGTACCAACAGGGCAATGTGGCGTAGACCGTTGAGTCGACCAGGGCGTGCAGGTAATTCGGACATTGGCAGGGCTCCATTTTTGTATACAATTCAAAACAGAATTTAAAACAAAAAGGACGTCCTGTGTACAGCCTGTTCATCAAGACCCGTGTCAAACCCGGCAGCGCCGATGCTTTCCTGAGCGCAATCACAGCCAACGCCGCTGCTTCCGTGGCGACTGAACCTGGCTGCCTGGTGTTCGACGTATCCCAGGATCGCCTCGACCCAGATGTGATCTATCTCTACGAGATTTATCGCGACGACGCCGCTTATGAAGCGCACACGCAGACTGCGCACTTTCGCGATAGCCGCCCACTGGTAGAGCCGTTGATTGTCGATCAGGCGTGTTTCGAAAGTGACGTGGTGGCGCGTAACCCGGTGAGTTGAAAGTCCCCCAGGCAAATAAAAACCCCGGCCTGAGCCGGGGTTTTTGTGTGGGTGGCCAAATCCTTGTGGCCGTCGGGACAATCCTTATTCGGCTTTCAGGCCGTCAGCCGAAACGGCTTGAACGCCTTTGATTTTCTTGGCGATGTCAACAGCGGTAGTTTTCTGGGCTTCGGTGATAGCGACGTCCGAGGACAGCGAAACAACCCCTTTGTTGGTCTCGACCTTGATGTCACTGCCTGGAATGCCTTTTTCAGTCAGCAGATCAGCTTTCACCTTGGTGGTGATCCAGGTGTCCTTGGTCTCTTCCTTGGCCTTGGTGACTTCACCAGCCGCCAGCATCATAGGCGCCTGGGTTGGCTGCTGGGCAAAGGCCGCGTTAGCCATGGTCAGGGTCAGAGCGGTTGCAGCAGCGGCAGCAATGGCGAACTTCTTCATACGAGACACTCCTGTTGTTCGAAAGGTCTGCGCCAGGTCTTTTGGCGTCAGGTGAAGATACTATTGCAGGGGCTGTGCCAGGTTTTTATATTCAATAAAATCGTTATAAATCAATAGATTAAGATTTTTACTCAGGAGTAGCTATCGTGCATTTTGCATGTAGCGGGATAAACCTGCGTGCAAGATGCAAGTACACCAAGGGTTTGTTGCCAGAGAACCAGCGGTAAAACCCAGGCCAAAAAAAAGGACCCCGAAGGGTCCTTTTCTTACGCTACAGCTGTGCTGTTAAACGCCCGAAGCCTTGGCCGCGGCAACGTCTTTGATCGACAGCTTGATACGGCCGCGGTTGTCCACGTCCAGTACCAGTACTTCAACTTCCTGACCTTCTTTGAGCACGTCGGTGACTTTCTCGACACGCGCATCGCTGAGCATCGAGATGTGCACCAGGCCGTCTTTGCCAGGCAGGATGTTGACGAACGCGCCGAAGTCGACGATGCGCTCAACTTTACCCACGTAGATCTTGCCGATCTCGGCCTCAGCGGTGATACCCAGAACGCGCTGGCGTGCTGCTTCAGCCGCTTCCTTGGTTTCGCCGAAGATCTTGATCGAGCCGTCGTCTTCGATATCGATCGAAGCCTTGGTCTCTTCGCAGATGGCACGGATGGTCGCGCCACCTTTGCCGATCACGTCGCGGATCTTGTCGGTGTCGATCTTCATCGCGATCATGGTCGGAGCGTTGGCCGACAGCTCGGTACGCGATTGACCGATGATCTGGTTCATCTGGCCGAGGATGTTCAGGCGCGCTTCCAGGGCCTGGCCCAGGGCGATTTCCATGATCTCTTCGGTGATGCCGTTGATCTTGATGTCCATCTGCAGCGCGGTAACACCTTTGGCGGTACCGGCTACCTTGAAGTCCATGTCGCCCAGGTGGTCTTCGTCACCGAGGATGTCGGTGAGGATGGCGAACTTCTCGCCTTCCTTGACCAGACCCATGGCGATACCGGCAACCGGCGCCTTCATCGGTACACCAGCGTCCATCAGGGCCAGCGAAGCGCCGCAGACCGAAGCCATGGAGCTCGAGCCGTTGGATTCGGTGATTTCCGAAACGACACGGATGGTGTACGGGAACACGTCAGCAGCAGGCAGCATGGCCTGAACCGAACGACGAGCCAGACGGCCGTGGCCGATTTCGCGACGGCCAGCACCGCCCATACGACCACACTCACCTACCGAGAACGGTGGGAAGTTGTAGTGCAGCATGAAGGGGTCTTTCTTCTCGCCTTCGAGGGTGTCCAGCAGCTGGGCGTCACGGGCAGTACCCAGGGTCGCAACGACCAGGGCCTGGGTTTCGCCACGGGTGAACAGGGCCGAACCGTGAGTCTTTGGCAGAACGCCGACTTCGATGTTCAGCGGACGTACAGTCTTGGTGTCGCGACCGTCGATACGTGGCTTGCCGTTAACGATGTTTTCGCGAACGGTGCGGTACTCGATCTCACCGAAGATCTCTTTGACTTCGGCGGCAGAAGGCTGGCCTTCTTCGCCGGAGAACTTGGCGATCGCTTGATCGCGCAGCTCGCCCAGGCGCGCGTAACGGTCGGCCTTGACGGTGATGGTGTAGCCCTGGGAAATAGCGTCGCCGAACTCAGCGCGGATAGCGTTGAGCAGTTCGGTGTTGGCAACGGCAGGTTTCCAGTCCCAGGTCGGCTTGGCAGCTTCGGCAGCCAGCTCTTTGACAGCCTGGATAACGGCCTGGAATTCATCGTGAGCGAACAGCACAGCGCCCAGCATCTGGTCTTCGGTCAGCTCTTTGGCTTCCGATTCAACCATCAAGACGGCGTCGGCAGTACCGGCGACGACCATATCCAGGCTCGAAGCGGCCAGTTGCTCGTAGGTTGGGTTGAGCAGATAGCCGGTGCTCTCATGGAAAGCAACACGGGCGGCGCCGATCGGGCCTTCGAATGGAATGCCGGAGATCGCCAGGGCAGCCGAGGTACCGATCATCGCAGCGATGTCCGGATCGGTCTTCTTGCTGGTGGAAACGACGGTGCAGACAACCTGCACTTCGTTCATGAAGCCTTCTGGGAACAGCGGACGGATCGGACGGTCGATCAGGCGCGAAGTCAGGGTCTCTTTCTCGGAAGGACGGCCTTCACGCTTGAAGAAACCACCTGGGATCTTGCCCGCGGCGTAGGTTTTTTCCTGGTAGTGAACAGACAGCGGGAAGAAGCCCTTGCCTGGATCAGCTTGCTTGGCACCGACCACGGTCACCAGCACGGTGACGTCGTTGTCGACGGTGACGAGCACGGCGCCGGATGCCTGACGGGCAATGCGGCCGGTTTCGAGCGTAACGGTCGATTGACCGAACTGGAATTTCTTGATTACCGGGTTCACGGTTTCCTACCTTTTCAGTGGCTCTGGGGGAACTGGTTTCTTACGAATTCTTGGGCAGAACGGGGAATCGGCCCCATTGACCGTCCAGATACAAATCGAGGCTGGGAGCCTGGCTACTGAGCGGATAAACCGCTCAGCGATGCCAGGCTGCCAACCTCGAAGATACGCGTAGCGTGTCCGACGGTAGCGCTGCCAAGCAGCACTGCCGAAGAATGCGACACGCCATGCACACCACTGGCCAGGCCGCTATTAGCGACGCAGACCCAGACGACCGATCAGGGCGCTGTAACGAGTGGTGTCTTTGCCCTTCAGGTAGTCCAGCAGCTTACGACGCTGGTTAACCATACGGATCAGGCCACGACGCGAGTGGTGGTCTTTACCGTTGGCCTTGAAGTGGCCTTGCAGTTTGTTGATGTTGGCGGTCAGCAGAGCAACCTGCACTTCCGGGCTACCGGTGTCGCCGGCGGCTTGCTGATAGTCGGCAACGATTTGAGCTTTTTCTTCAACGCTGAGGGCCATTTGGCATCTCCAGATAAACGGATCCCGCAAGCGGGGTCCAATAGGCCAGGGACGAACCCTGTATTAATAAAAAGAGGTGTGACCGTGCCTACTGACAGCCATCCTCGTATCCACCTGTGTCAGCCGAGGCCTTCGCAGCTGGTATCGGTCATTCCGACCGAATCAAACGACGCGGCGCAATGCGCCCGTCTTCGCTCACTTCACCGATACCGATGAAGCGACCATTGTGATCTTGTACCCGGACCATGCCGAACTGCGGCGCATCCGGCGCACGTACTGCCTGGCCATGCAGCCAGTAGAACGCACTGTGCTCGGATAGGTGCACCAGCGGCCAGTCCTGCAACCCGCTGTCAGACGGCATCAGGAAGCGATCGAGCGCTTCATTGCCACCTTCGGCATGGGCTTGTTCGAGCTCCTCGAGGGTCACGGTCTGTGCCAACTCGAAGGGGCCAGCCTGGGTTCGACGCAGTTCGGCGACATAGGCACCACAGCCCAG
This sequence comes from Pseudomonas sp. BT-42-2, assembly GCF_025847435.2. Lineage (NCBI taxonomy): Bacteria > Pseudomonadati > Pseudomonadota > Gammaproteobacteria > Pseudomonadales > Pseudomonadaceae > Pseudomonas > Pseudomonas sp. BT-42-2. The sequence goes on along the minus strand of NZ_JAOYTM010000022.1, from coordinate 34,750 downwards.
CGCCTCACCGATATCCTCCACCAGGGTGCGGATATAGGTGCCTTTGCTGCAACCAACCGACAGGCGCGCACGGGTGCCTTCGCACTCGAGCAGCTCCAAGCGGTTAATAGTAACAGAACGCGCCTCGCGCTCCACTACCTCTCCTGCACGGGCCAATTTGTACAACGGTTGACCGTCACGCTTGAGCGCCGAGTACATCGGCGGGATCTGGCTGATCGGGCCGCGAAAACGTGGCAGCAAGGCCTCGATATCGGCGCGACCAACGGTCACCTCGCGAGTCTGCAAGACTTCGCCTTCGGCATCGGCGGTATTGGTAGTCTGCCCCAACTGCATGACCGTCTCGTAACCTTTATCGGAATCGAGCAGGTATTGGGAGAACTTGGTCGCTTCACCGAAGCACAGCGGCAACACGCCGGTGGCCAGGGGATCGAGACTGCCGGTATGGCCGGCCTTCTCGGCATTGAGCAACCAGCGGACCTTCTGCAAGGCGGCGTTGGAGGTGAACCCCAATGGCTTGTCGAGCAGGATGATGCCGCTAACGTTGCGGCGGATTCGTTTGACCTGGGCCACCCGTTACTCCTTGGTGTCCGGCTCGTTGGAACCCTGATGCAGACGGTCTTCAGCCACTGCACGCTCGATCAGTGCCGACAGGTGCACACCGCGGCTGACGCTTTCATCGAAATGGAAATGCAATTGCGGCACGCTGCGCAGTTGCATCGAGCGCCCCAGGTGCAGGCGCAGGAAGCTGGCGGCGCTGTTCAGCGCCTTGACCGACTGCTTGATCGCGTCGGGGGCATCTTCCTGGCCCATGACCGTGATGAACACCTTGGCATGGCCCAGGTCACGGCTGACGTCGACGGCGGTGATGGTCACCAGGCCGACGCGCGGGTCTTTGACTTCACGGCGGATCAGCTCGGCCAGCTCACGCTGCATCTGATCGCCAATGCGTTGGGTACGGCTATATTCTTTTGCCATTCTTTGCTACCTGTAACTTAAAGCGGCAAACGCCCGGCCAGGCTTGAAGCCGGACCGGGCGCTACCTGCAGAGGCGTTGCCAACCGCCCTGGGGCGGGGCTTCTGCCAGCTCGACCCTTACAGGGTACGAGCCACCTGGACTTTCTCGAAGACTTCGATCTTGTCGCCGACCTTGACGTCGTTGTAGCTCTTGACGCCAATACCGCACTCCATGCCCGAGCGGACTTCGGCCGCGTCGTCCTTGAAGCGACGCAGCGATTCCAGCTCGCCTTCGAATATCACCACGTCCTCGCGCAGTACGCGGATCGGACGGTTGCGGTGAACGGTACCCTCGATGACCATACAGCCAGCGATGGCGCCGAACTTCGGCGAACGGAACACGTCACGCACTTCGGCGACACCCAGGATGTTCTCGCGAACATCGCTGCCGAGCATGCCGGTCAGGGCTTTCTTGACGTCTTCGATGATGTCGTAGATCACGTTGTAGTAACGCATATCCAGACCTTCCTGCTCGACGATCTTGCGTGCACCGGCATCGGCACGCACGTTGAAGCCGAACAGCACCGCGTTGGACGCCAGGGCCAGGTTGGCGTCGCTCTCGGTGATACCACCGACGCCACCACCAATCACGCGCACCTGCACTTCGTCGTTGCCCAGGCCGCCGAGCGAGCCCTGCAGCGCTTCGAGAGAACCACGAACATCGGTCTTGAGGACGATGTTGAGGGTCTTCTTCTCTTCTTGACCCATGGTCTCGAAGATGTTTTCCAGCTTGCCAGCGTGAGCACGGGCCAGCTTGACCTCACGGTATTTGCCTTGACGGAACAGAGCGACCTCACGGGCCTTCTTCTCGTCAGCCACTACCGACAGCTCGTCACCGGCTTCCGGCGTGCCGTCCAGGCCGAGGATCTCGACTGGAATGGCCGGACCGGCTTCTTTCACAGGCTTGCCGTTCTCGTCGAGCATGGCGCGAACGCGGCCATAGTTCGAACCGCACAGGACCATGTCGCCCTGACGCAGCGTACCGTCCTGAACCAGGATGGTGGCAACTGGGCCGCGGCCCTTGTCCAGGCGCGATTCGACCACGACACCACGGCCAGGCGCGGTTGGGGTGGCCTTGAGCTCGAGGATCTCGGCTTGCAGCAGTACGGCTTCGAGCAGCTCGTCGACACCGGTACCCATCTTCGCCGAAACCTTGACGAATGGAGTGTCGCCACCCCAGTCCTCGGAGGTCACGCCCTCGACGGACAGCTCGTTACGAATGCGATCGAGGTCGGCACCCGGCTTGTCGATCTTGTTCACTGCAACGACCAGCGGAACGCCAGCTGCCTTGGCATGCTGAACGGCTTCGCGGGTTTGCGGCATTACGCCGTCGTCCGCCGCCACCACCAGGATGACGATGTCGGTCGCCTTGGCACCACGGGCACGCATCTGGGTAAACGCAGCGTGACCTGGGGTGTCGAGGAAAGTGACCATACCGCGGTCGGTTTCGACGTGGTAGGCACCGATGTGCTGGGTGATACCACCGGCTTCGCCAGCGGCAACCTTGGCACGACGGATGTAGTCGAGCAGCGAGGTCTTACCGTGGTCAACGTGACCCATGACGGTCACTACCGGAGCACGCGGTACGCTCTCACCTTCGAACTTCAGCGATTCGGCCAGGGAATCTTCCAGGGCAGTGTCGCTGACCAGGGTGACCTTGTGGCCGAGCTCTTCGGCGACCAGCTGAGCGGTCTCCTGATCGAGCACCTGGTTGATGGTGACCGGAGTACCCATCTTGAACATGAACTTGACCACTTCAGCGCCCTTGACGGACATCTGGTTGGCCAGGTCGGAAACCGTGATGGTCTCGCCGATGGTCACGTCACGGATGACTGGACCGGTCGGGCTCTGGAAGCCATGCGCGTTGCGCTTTTTCAGCTTGCCCTTGCCACGGCCACCGCGACGGAAGCCATCGCTTTCTTCTTCGGTGGTACGCGGAGCGGCACGAGGCGTCGGAGCTTTTTCTTTCTCCTTGACCTTGACCTTGATCGAGACGCGCGGCGCTTCGCCACGACCACCACGACGATCTTCATCGCGGGTGCGGTTTTCGGTGCGACGCGCTTCTTCTTTCTTGCGCTCGGCTGCGCGGACTGCGGCTTCTTCGCTCACAGGCTCCTGGGCCGCAGCTGGGGCAGCAGCCACCGGGGCAGCGGCAGGCGCGGCCTCAGGCTTGCTGGCAACAGCGGCTTGTGGCGCTTCGCGACGGGATTGCTCCTCGGCGCGCTGACGCGCTTCGGCGTTAGCCTTGTCGCGTGCAGCGTTTTCAGCGGCGCGGCGCTCTTCCAGCTCGCGGTTCTGCTCAGCCTGGATCTCTTCCGGGCTGCGCTGAACGAAAACTTTCTTCTTGCGTACTTCTACGCTGATGCTCTTGCTACCGGCGACACGCAGGGTGCTGGTGGTTTTGCGCTGCAAGGTGATCTTGCGTGGCTCTTCCACTTTTGCCTTGTGGCTGCTCTTCAGATGAGCCAGCAAAGCCTGCTTCTCATTGTCGGTCACTACCTGACCGGCGTCGGTGTGCGGCAGACCTGCCTCACGCATCTGCTGCAGCAGGCGCTCAACCGGTGCAGCGACCTCTTGGGCCAATTCTTTCACCGTGACTTGCGTCATGCACTTCTCTCCTCAGGCCGCGCCTAATTACTCGAACCAGTGGGCTCGGGCGGCCATGATCAACTTGCCGGCACGCTCTTCGTCGATGCCGTCGATGTCGAGCAGGTCGTCAATCGACTGCTCGGCCAGGTCTTCGCGGGTAACCACGCCGCGCACCGCCAGTTCGGCCGCCAGGTCCTTGTCCATGCCCTCAAGCGAGAGCAGGTCTTCGGCCGGATGGGCGTCTGCCAGTTTTTCCTCGGTAGCGATGGCTTTGGTCAACAGGCGGTCCTTGGCACGAGCGCGCAGCTCGTTGACGATATCCTCGTCGAAGCCATCGATGTTGAGCATTTCTTCCAACGGTACGTAGGCAATTTCTTCCAGGCTGGTGAAGCCTTCGTCGACCAGCACCTGGGCGAGTTCTTCGTCGACTTCCAGCTCGTCGATGAAGTTGCGCAGGATGTCGCCAGTCTCGGCTTGCTGCTTGGCCTGGATGTCCTTCTCGGTCATCACGTTCAGGGTCCAGCCGGTGAGCTGGCTTGCCAGGCGAACGTTCTGACCACCACGACCGATGGCCTGGGCCAGGTTGTCCTCGGCCACGGCGATATCCATGGCGTGGGCATCCTCATCAACGATGATCGCCGCGACTTCAGCCGGCGACATGGCGTTGATGACAAATTGCGCGGGGTTCTCGTCCCATAGGACGATATCCACACGCTCACCGCCCAACTCGCCGGACACCGCCTGGACACGCGAACCACGCATGCCGATGCAGGCGCCTTGCGGGTCGATGCGTTTGTCCTTGGAGCGAACGGCGATCTTGGCGCGCGAACCCGGATCACGGGAAGCGGCCATGACCTCGATGAGGCCTTCGGCGATTTCCGGCACTTCGATGCGGAACAGTTCGATCAGCATCTGCGGCGCGGTACGCGACAGGATCAGCTGCGGACCGCGGTTCTCGGTGCGGATTTCCTTGAGCAGCGCACGCAGGCGCACGCCAACTCGGAAAGTCTCGCGTGGAATGATGTCTTCGCGAGCCAGCAACGCCTCGGCGTTGTTGCCCAGGTCGACGATGACGTTGTCGCGGGTGACCTTCTTCACGGTACCGGAGATGATCTCGCCAACACGTTCGCGGTAAGCGTCGACCACTTGCGCACGCTCGGCCTCGCGGACCTTCTGCACGATGACCTGCTTGGCGGTCTGAGCGGCGATACGACCGAATTCGATAGACTCGATCTTCTCTTCGATCACGTCACCGACCTTGGCTTCAGGGTGGGTATCGCGAATCTTGTCCAGCCAGGTCTCGATCGCCGGATCATCAAGATCGGCTTCGTCGACCACGGTCCAGCGACGGAAGGTCTCGTAGCTACCGGTGTGGCGGTTGATTTCCACACGCAGGTCGACTTCGTCCTCAAAACGTTTTTTGGTTGCAGTGGCCAGAGCCACTTCCAGCGCCTCGAAAATGACGCCGGGCGGTACACCCTTTTCGTTGGATACCGATTCAACAACCAGCAGTACTTCTTTGCTCATCGTACGCCTCGCCTTGCGCAAGCCATTGGGCCCGGATAGTCCGCCGGGTCCGGCACGTCTCAGTCAAAACTGGGAATAATATTGGCCTTGTCGATCGAGTCGATCGGCAACAGGAACTCTTGATCGTCTACCTGGACGACCACATCCTGCTCCTCCACGCCGCGGAGAAGGCCCTGGAAGTTACGACGACCCTCGAAGGGTGAACGCAGCTTGATCTTCACTTGCTCGCCGGCATGCGAGGCAAACTGTTCGAGCGTGAACAGCGGGCGATCCATGCCAGGAGAGGACACTTCAAGGGTGTATTCGGAAGTAATCGGATCTTCCACATCGAGGATCGCGCTGGCCTGTCGGCTGACTGCTTCGCAGTCGTCCACCAGGATTCCGCCTTCCTTGTCGATGTAGATACGCAGCACCGAATGCTTGCCCTGGGAGATGAACTCGATCCCCCAGCACTGATAGCCCAGACCCTCGACAACCGGGGCCAACAAGGCCTGCAACTGTTCTAGCTTGCTCGACACCTGAACCCCCTCGTGCATGCTGTGCAAATAAAAAATGGGCAAAGCGCCCATCCCTGAAAGCGCCGTTGGACAACGACGCCTAAAACTGTTCGGCTAGCAAAAAGCCCCTGAAAAGGGGCTCCGCTGAAGCTGGTTGCGGGGGCTGGATTTGAACCAACGACCTTCGGGTTATGAGCCCGACGAGCTACCAAGCTGCTCCACCCCGCGACAAAGCTGGGGCGAAAGTATAAGACTGAACCCGCTACTGGGTCAATCCGACCTCCACCTACAAGAAAGCCCGCTAAAGCGGGCTCTCTTGCTTCAATTGGTACCGAGAAGGGGACTCGAACCCCTACACCCTATGGGCACAACCACCTCAAGGTTGCGTGTCTACCAATTCCACCACCTCGGCAATACTACTTCTGAAACCCGTTACTTCTGCTCTTGGCTCGGAGGAGGTACATCACCAGTGTTGGTGGTTTCGCTCTTCTGCTCCTGGAGCACCGGTACATCATCATTTACTGCCGGCTTCTGCTCTTTAACTTCCAAAACTGCTGGATCTGGCAGACCTGCTTGAGTCAGCTGGTGAGCTTGCTCTTTCGCGAAGTATCCTAACCCAAGTGCAGTTAAAAAGAAAGTGGCAGCGAGTATAGCAGTAAATTTACTCAGGAAGGTAGCAGAACCTTGACTTCCGAACACAGTATTAGAAGCACCTGCGCCGAAAGATGCACCTGCTTCCGCACCTTTACCCTGTTGCAGCAATACCAGCACTACCAGTGCCAGTGCAGCCAACAGATGAAAAACAACTACGACTGTTTCCATCATTTGTTCAGTTTCCTGCGGCGCGACAAATTGCACCGAATTCGTCTGCGTTCAGGGACGCTCCACCAATGAGCCCCCCATCGATATCCGGCATGCCGAACAGTTCGGCCGCATTGGCCGCCTTCACGCTGCCGCCGTAGAGAAGCTGCACATGCTCGGCAACTTCGGCGTTCTCTGCCGCCAACTGCTTACGGATGGCAGCATGCACATCCTGAGCTTGTTGAGGCGAGGCCGTCAAACCCGTACCAATGGCCCATACAGGCTCATAGGCGATTACAGCATTGGCAAAAGCCTTAACACCGAACTCATCGATGATACTGCTTAGTTGACGCCCTACAACTTCGAGCGTCTTGCCTGCCTCACGCTCTTCGAGGGTTTCCCCTACACAGAGCACTGGCGTTAAACCACTTGCCTGAGCGGCTGCAAACTTGCGGTTGAGCACTTCATCGCTTTCACCAATGATTTGGCGACGCTCAGAGTGCCCGACCAGCACCAACTTGCAACCCACTTCAGCTAACTGACTCGGTGCAACTTCGCCGGTCAGCGCGCCCTGTTCGGACTGTACAGCAGAATTCTGTGCTCCAACGATAATTCCTTTACCAGCCAACCCATCAATCACGTGATTGATGAACAAGGCGGGAGGAAAAACCGCAACTTCTACACCGCTCGGCAGGGACAGATTGCTCAAGCCCTGGGTCAGCTCAGCGACGCTGGCGCGGGTACCGTGCATCTTCCAGTTACCAGCTACCATGGGGCGACGCATGCTTTACCTCGTCGGTCAAAGTGGGCGCAGATCTTACCCAACCCGAACTGCGCTGGCAAGGGTCTTTCACGCACAAACTTCGGCAACCAGCTTGGCCAAGGCTTCGGCATGGCCACGGACTTGATGCTCATCATCGCCTTCGACCATCACCCGCACCAGCGGCTCGGTGCCGGACTTGCGCAGCAGCACCCGACCGCGACCGGCCATCGCCTCGGTGGCCTTGGCACTGGCTTCTTTCACCGCAGGGTTTTCCAGCGGATCGTCGGCCCCGGCACCATAGCGCACATTGATCAGCACCTGAGGGCACTTGCGCACCGCCTGACGCGCCTGGGCCAGGTTCTCGCCACGACGCTTGAGCGCCATCAGCACCTGCAGCGCGGCAATGATCGCATCACCGGTGCTGGTGTGGTTACAGCACACCACGTGCCCGGAGTTTTCCCCACCGAGGATCCACTCACGCTCGATCAACTCGGCCATCACGTAGCGGTCGCCGACCTTGGCGCGCACGAAGGGGATATCAAGCTCCTTGAAGGCCAGTTCCAGGCCCAAGTTGCTCATCAGGGTACCCACCACCCCACCCTGCAGCTTGTCGCGCTCCTGCAGGTCCCTGGCAATGATGAACAGCAGTTCGTCGCCGTCGACGATAGCGCCGGTATGGTCAACCATCAGCACCCGATCGCCATCACCATCGAAGGCGATGCCCAAATCGGCATGACCGACCAACACCGCAGCCTGCAGCGACTCGATATGGGTCGAGCCACAGTTCAGGTTGATGTTCAGGCCATCGGGCTGTGCATGCAGCACCGTGACATCGGCGCCCAACTCGCGAAACACGCTTGGCGCGACCTTGTAGGTAGCACCGTGAGCACAATCGATCACCAGCTTCAGACCTTCGAAGCTGGTGCTGCTCGGGACACTGCTCTTGCAGAACTCGATGTAGCGTCCCGCGGCATCGTTGATCCGGGAAACTTTGCCCAGCTTGCTCGATTCGACCACATTCATCGGCTGGTCGAGGAGCTCCTCGATCATCATCTCGACTTCGTCGGGCAACTTGGTGCCCTGACCGGAGAAGAACTTGATGCCGTTGTCATCATGAGGATTGTGCGAAGCACTGATAACGATCCCCGCCTCGGCGTGGAAAGTACGTGTCAGGTAGGCGATCGCCGGAGTGGGCATCGGCCCGAGCAACATCACATCGGCACCGGCCGCAGACAAACCAGCCTCCAGCGCAGATTCGAACATGTAGCCAGAAATCCGCGTGTCCTTGCCCACCAACACTCGGCAAGCACCCTGCTTGCGGAAGGCCATGCCTGCCGCCCAGCCCAGCTTGAGCATGAAATCCGGAGTAATCGGATATTCGCCAACGCGGCCACGGATACCATCGGTACCAAAGTATTTTCTGCTCATAGGAACTCCAGTGTTCTTATTCGGCGTTCTGCACGGCGGCGATCATGCGCACCACGTCGACGGTCTCAGCCACATCGTGCACACGCAGGATGCTTGCACCCTTGGTCATGGCCAGGGCTGCCAAGGCCAAGCTGCCATACAACCGTTCACCGACCGGACGATCCAGGGTCAGGCCGATCATGCTCTTGCGCGACACGCCCACCAACAGCGGGCGACCGAGGCGATAGAGCGCCTCCATGTGCTTGAACAGGCTCAGGTTGTGCTCGAGGGTCTTGGCAAAACCAAAGCCCGGGTCGAGGACGATCTGCTCGGCGCTGATTCCGGCCGCCACGCAGGCCGCCATACGCTGTTCAAGATAGCGCGTCACGTCGACGGTGACATCGTCGTAGTGGGGGTTGTCCTGCATGTTATCCGGGTCACCGCGCATGTGCATCAAGCACACCGGCAAGCCGGTCGCCGCGGCGGCGTCCAACGCGCCATCACGCTCCAGCGCGCGCACGTCGTTGATCAGGCCAGCGCCCAGACGGGCCGACTCGCGCATCACTGCCGGGGTAGAGGTATCGACCGAGATAACCACATCCAGGCGACTGTTGATCGCCTCGACCATCGGCGCCACGCGCTCGAGCTCCTCGGTGACAGACACTGCCCGGGCACCTGGACGAGTGGACTCGCCGCCGATGTCGATCAAGGTCGCACCTGCCGCGACCATGGCTTCGGCATGGCGCAGGGCTTCGTCGCGCTGGCTGAACCGGCCACCGTCGGAGAAGGAATCAGGGGTGATATTGAGGATACCCATGACATGGGTACGGGACAAATCAAGAACCCGGTTGCCGCAAGGCAACCGGGTCGGGTACAGCTGTGAGGTCATGATAACCCTTAGTGTTGAGCCGCAGGACCGCCGATCGGCGACTCCGGTCGATCACCCTGGGAAGCCTGGTTGCCGGAGGTGCCGGCATCGTTATCCCAGTCACGAGGCTCGCGTGGTGTACGACCGGCCATGATGTCGTCGATCTGGTCGGCATCGATGGTTTCGTACTTCATCAGGGCCTCGGCCATTGCGTCAAGCTTGTCGCGGTTCTCGGTGAGGATCTGCTTGGCCGTGGCATAGCACTGGTCGATGATGCTACGTACCTCGGAGTCGATCAGCTTGGCGGTTTCGCCCGACACGCTGGCGTGCTGGGAACCTGCACTGCGACCCAGGAACACCTCGCCTTCTTCCTCGGCATACATCAGCGGCCCCAGCTTCTCGGACAGGCCCCACTTGGTGACCATGTTCCGCGCAATCTGGCTGGCACGCATGATGTCGTTGGAGGCACCGGTGGTGACGCCATCGAAGCCCAGGGTCATTTCTTCGGCGATACGACCGCCGTAGAGCGAGCAGATCTGGCTGATCAGCGCACGCTTGGACAGGCTGTAACGGTCTTCCTCAGGCAGGAACATGGTCACACCCAGCGCACGGCCGCGCGGAATGATCGAGACCTTGTAGACCGGGTCATGCTCAGGCACGACACGACCAACGATGGCGTGACCTGCTTCGTGGTAAGCGGTGTTCTGCTTTTCTTTCTCGGACATGACCATGGATTTGCGCTCGGCGCCCATCATGATCTTGTCTTTGGCCAGCTCGAACTCCTTCATTTCAACTACCCGCTTGCTCGAACGAGCAGCGAACAGCGACGCTTCGTTGACCAGGTTGGCCAGGTCGGCACCGGAAAAGCCCGGAGTACCACGTGCAATAACGGCAGGGTTGACGTTCTCGCCAATCGGCACCTTGCGCATATGCACTTTGAGAATTTGTTCGCGACCACGGATATCCGGCAGCCCCACCACCACCTGGCGGTCGAAGCGACCAGGACGCAGCAGCGCCGGGTCGAGCACGTCTGGACGGTTGGTGGCAGCGATAACGATGATGCCATCGTTCATCTCGAAGCCATCCATCTCGACCAGCAACTGGTTGAGGGTCTGCTCGCGCTCGTCGTGACCGCCGCCCATGCCGGCGCCACGGTGGCGACCGACGGCGTCGATTTCATCGATGAAGATGATGCACGGCGCGTGCTTCTTGGCTTGCTCGAACATGTCACGGACGCGGCTTGCACCAACACCCACGAACATTTCGACGAAGTCGGAACCGGAAATGGTGAAGAACGGCACCTTCGCTTCACCGGCGATGGCCTTGGCCAGCAGGGTCTTACCGGTACCTGGTGGGCCAACCATCAGCACGCCACGCGGGATACGACCGCCCAAGCGCTGGAATTTGCCCGGATCACGCAGGAACTCGACCAGCTCGCCAACTTCTTCCTTGGCCTCGTCGCAACCGGCGACGTCAGCCAGGGTAGTCTTGACCTGGTCTTCGGAAAGCAGGCGCGCCTTGCTCTTGCCAAAGCTCATCGGCCCGCCCTTGCCGCCCGCACCGCCCTGCATCTGGCGCATGAAGAACATGAACACCGCGATGATCACCAGGATCGGGAAGCTGGCTACCAGCAGTTGGGTCCAGATGCTTTGCTGCTCAGGCTGCTTACCTTCGACAACAACGTTGTTGTTGACCAGGTCGCCAATCAGGCCGTTGTCGGCAATGGCCGGACGTACGGTCTTGAAGTTGTCGCCATCGGTGCGCTTGCCGGTAATGACGGCGCCGTCGACCGTGACTCGCTCGACCTTACCGTCTTTGACCTGCTGGATGAAGTCAGAGTAGTTGAGGGTTTGCGGCTCGTTCGGGCTGGAGAAGTTGTTCATCACCGTCACCAGGACGGCCGCGATGATCAACCACAGGATCAAATTCTTTGCCATGTCGTTCAATTAGCTACCCTCTGAGGTCGGCGCACGACGCAGCCGTGCCTCGCATGATATTCACCGCCCTAACTTACTACATTACCCACGCATCCGCAGGTGCCGTCTGTAACCCTTTGTGAAACCTAGACTACACGAAGTTCGGACAATCCTGACGCGGCGGCTGATTGGAATTAACTATCACCCACCACGCGAAGTGCCTTCTCACGCCCCTTTGAAGCCCCTGCCGAGCAGATATTGCTCACGGGATCGATCCCGCGAGGAGGACGGCTTGCGCATCTGCACCTTGTCGAACTTGCTGCGCACGTCCTTGAGGTACACATCAAAACCTTCACCCTGGAAGATCTTGATCAGGAAATCTCCGCCTGGACGCAGAACCCGGGTCGCCAGGTCCAGTGCCAACTCACAGAGGAACATGGCACGCGGCATGTCCACCTCAGGCGTACCACTCATATTGGGGGCCATATCGGAAATCACAAGGTCCACGTGTGAATTGCCGACCGCTTCAAGGATGCTTTGCAGCACCGCGTCCTCGGTGAAGTCGCCCTGAATGAAGGTCACATCCGGGATCGAGTCCATTTCCAGGATGTCGGAGGCGATCAGCCGACCTTGGCCACCAATCAGACGACTGGTCACCTGCGACCAGCCACCCGGGGCCGCGCCCAGGTCGATTACGCTCATGCCAGGACGGATCAACTTGTCCTTTTCCTGGATCTCCAGCAGTTTGTAGCTCGCACGCGAGCGATAGCCATCCTTCTGCGCCTGCTTGACGAAAGGATCGTTGAAATGCTCTCTCAGCCAGTTATGGCTGCTTTTAGAACGCTGTACCACGGGGCACCTCGATGATTAGCGTCGTGATTGACTGGGCGGAGCCACAGGCCCTCGGGTAAAATGGCTACCAATTTTACAGAATCAGACGAAAAGGGTCAGATTATGCCGCTCAATAACGAGCAGAAGAAGCAGTACAAGTCTATTGGTCACGACCTGAAGCCGGTCTTGATCGTTGCCGGCAACGGCCTGAACGAAGGCGTTATCGCCGAATTGGAACGCGCCCTGGCCGACCATGAGCTGATCAAGGTCGAAATTCGCTCCGAGGATCGCGAAGAACGTGCCGCTGCCATCGCCGGGCTGTGCAAGGCCGGCCGCGCCGAACTGGTGCAGACCATCGGCAAAAAAGCGCTGATCTACCGCAAGAATCCGCAACCGAACAAGCAGCTGTCGAACATCCACCGCTTCAAGTAACGGTGGCTCCGATCAGTGGCGCGCCTTGCGCGCCCTGACCGGTACCGGCTGGGCCACCAGCACGATGCCGGAGAAACCCAGCACCAAAAAGCAGAACATCTGCCAACGTTCGCCCACGGACATCCCATAGCGTAGCGTGTAGTAGCTGACGCAGGCAGCAAAGCCGAGCAGCAGCATCTGGCCGCGAAATTGCCGCCACCAGGCCGCCAGGCCCTCCACCCTCGCCAACACCGCCAGCTGGGTCATCAACCCGAGCCAAGCCACGCCAATCAACCAACGGTCGATCTGCGCAGCCACGTCGTGCACCAGCAACGGCGCCAGGCCACTGACCTTGAGCGCCGGCACCAAGCCTACATGGAACACCCACAAGCCGCCGACCCAGAATACCTGGGCCAGCTGCCAGAGGATCCCCTCGAGGGATGGCGCGCGCTGGCGCCGGTCAGATGTGTTTGACTTCGACAATCTCGTACTCGACCACACCGCCAGGTGTCTTGACCGCTGCAACATCACCCTCTTCCTTGCCAATGATGGCACGGGCGATAGGTGCGCCAGCAGAGAGCTTGCCCTGCTTGATATCGGCTTCGTCTTCACCAACGATCTGGTAGGTCACTTCTTCACCGGTCTCGGCGTTAGCCAAGAGCACGGTGGTACCGAAGATCACTTTGCCAGTATGCGGAATGGTGGTGATATCGATCACCACCGAGTTCTGCAGACGGCCTTCGATGTCGCGGATGCGCGCTTCGACCATGCCCTGCTCCTCACGGGCGGCATGGTATTCGGCGTTTTCCTTGAGATCGCCCAGCTCGCGGGCTTCGCCAATAGCCTGACTCAAGCGCGGACGCTCGGTCTTGCTCAAGAACAGGTGCTCTTCTTCCAGGGCGCGAGCGCCCTGGACGGTCATCGGGTACTTGGTAATGCTCATGCTTTGAGTCCTGCATGCAGATCCTGCAAGCGACGAACGGTCTTTTCAGGGCCGAATTTCAGCGCTTCACAGATGGCTTCACCGGCCGCAATGGTAGTTGTGCAGTAAATCTTGTGCTGCAGCGCATTGCGACGAATCGAGTAGGAGTCAGCGATCGACTGGCGGCCTTCGGTGGTGTTGATGATCAGCGACACTTCGTCGTTCTTGATCATGTCGACCACGTGCGGACGACCTTCGGTCACCTTGTTCACACGGCGCACCTTCAGGCCAGCCGCTTCGATAACCTTGGCGGTGCCGACAGTTGCAACCACTTCGAAGCCCAGAGCGATCAGGTCGCGGGCAACGCCAGCCACTTGTGGCTTGTCGTCGTCACGCACGCTGATGAACGCGGTACCACCGGTCGGCAGCACTTCGCTGGCACCCATCTGGGCTTTGGCGAACGCTTCACCGAAGGTGTCACCGACGCCCATGACTTCACCAGTCGATTTCATCTCAGGGCCGAGGATCGGGTCAACCCCCGGGAACTTGGCGAACGGGAAGACGGCTTCCTTGACGCTGTAGAAGTTCGGGATGATTTCCTGGGTGAAGCCCAGCTCTTTCAGGGTTTTGCCGGCCATTACCCGGGCAGCGATCATGGCCAGGGAAGTGCCGATGCACTTGGACACGAACGGCACGGTACGCGAGGCGCGCGGGTTGACTTCGATCACATAGATCTTGTCGCCCTGCAGGGCCAGCTGCACGTTCATCAGACCGACAACACCCAGCTCCAGGGCCATTTTGGCGACCTGTACGCGGACTTCGTCCTGCACTTCCTTGCTCAGCGAGTAAGGTGGCAGCGAGCACGCCGAGTCGCCGGAGTGAACGCCGGCCTGCTCGATGTGCTGCATGATCGCGCCGATCACCACGTCAGTGCCGTCGCACACGGCATCCACGTCCATCTCGATGGCGCAGTTAAGGAAGTGGTCGAGCAGTACCGGGCTGTCGTTCGACACCTGTACCGCTTCACGCAGGTAGCGCTTGAGCTCGTCCAGTTCGTAGACGATTTCCATGGCGCGGCCGCCCAGTACGTACGACGGGCGCACAACCAGCGGGTAACCGATGCTGCCAGCAGCGCGGATGGCTTCTTCTTCGCTGCGCACGGTGGCGTTTGGCGGCTGCAGCAGGTTCAGACGCTGAACCATCTGCTGGAAGCGCTCACGGTCTTCGGCACGGTCGATGGCATCCGGGCTGGTACCGATGATCGGTACGCCGGCTTCTTCCAGGGCACGCGCCAGTTTCAGCGGGGTCTGGCCGCCGTAGTGGACGATCACGCCTTTTGGCTTCTCGACGCGGCACACTTCCAGCACGTCTTCCAGCGTCAGTGGCTCGAAGTACAGACGGTCGGAGGTGTCGTAGTCGGTGGAGACGGTTTCCGGGTTGCAGTTGACCATGATGGTCTCGTAACCGTCTTCACGCAGCGCCAGGGCGGCGTGTACGCAGCAGTAGTCGAACTCGATACCTTGGCCAATACGGTTCGGGCCGCCACCCAGGATCATGATCTTGTCGCGGGTGGACGGGTTGGCCTCGCACTCTTCCTCGTAGGTGGAGTACAGATAGGCGGTGTCGGTGGCGAACTCGGCGGCGCAGGTGTCGACGCGCTTGTATACCGGGAACACTTCCAGCTTGTGGCGGTGACGGCGCAGGTTCTTGTCGGTGATACCCAGCAGCTTGGCCAGACGCTGGTCAGAGAAACCTTTGCGCTTGAGGCGCAGCATCAGGTCTTTGTCGATAGCCGACAGGGCCAGGGTCTTGACCTTCTCTTCTTCCTTGATCAGATCTTCCATCTGCACCAGGAACCACATGTCGATACCGGTCAGGGCAAAGATTTCTTCGCAAGTCATGCCCGAACGCATGGCATCGGCGACGTACCAGATACGTTCGGCGCCCGGCACGGTCAGCTCGCGCTTGAGGATGCCGGCAGCTTCCGGGCTGGCCAGGTCGACTTTCGGGTCCAGGCCGCAGGCACCGACTTCCAGGCCACGCAGGGCTTTCTGCAGGGACTCCTGGAAGGTACGGCCGATGGCCATGACTTCACCCACGGATTTCATCTGGGTGGTCAGGCGCGCGTCGGCTTTCGGGAATTTCTCGAAGGCAAAGCGTGGCAGCTTGGTGACGACGTAGTCGATCGACGGCTCGAAGGAAGCCGGGGTGCGGCCGCCGGTAATATCGTTTTGCAGCTCGTCGAGGGTGTAACCAATGGCCAGCTTGGCGGCGATCTTGGCGATCGGGAAGCCGGTGGCCTTGGAAGCCAGGGCGGACGAACGCGATACGCGCGGGTTCATCTCGATGACGACCATGCGGCCGGTGTTCGGGCAGATACCGAACTGCACGTTGGAACCGCCGGTTTCGACACCGATTTCACGCAGCACCGCCAGCGAGGCGTTGCGCATGATCTGGTATTCCTTGTCGGTCAGGGTCTGCGCTGGAGCAACGGTGATCGAGTCACCGGTGTGCACGCCCATCGGGTCGAAGTTTTCGATCGAGCAGACGATGATGCAGTTGTCCTTTTTGTCGCGGACCACTTCCATCTCGTACTCTTTCCAGCCGATCAGCGATTCGTCGATCAGCAGCTCTTTGGTCGGCGACAGGTCCAGACCACGGGTGCAGATTTCTTCGAACTCTTCACGGTTGTAAGCGATACCACCGCCAGTGCCACCCATGGTGAACGACGGGCGAATGATGCATGGGAAGCCGAGCTTCTCGAGGACCGCATTGGCCTCTTCCATGCTGTGGGCGATACCGGAGCGCGGGCATTCCAGGCCGATGTCCTTCATGGCCTTGTCGAAGCGCGAACGGTCTTCAGCCTTGTCGATGGTGTCGGCGTTGGCACCGATCATCTCTACGCCGAACTTCTCCAGAACGCCGTGGCGCTCCAGGTCCAGGGCGCAGTTCAGTGCGGTCTGGCCACCCATGGTCGGCAGAACGGCGTCCGGGCGCTCTTTCTCGATGATCTTGGCCACCGACTGCCACTTGATCGGCTCGATGTAGGTGGCGTCGGCCATGGCCGGGTCGGTCATGATGGTGGCTGGGTTGGAGTTCACCAGGATGACGCGGAAACCTTCCTCGCGCAGGGCCTTGCAGGCCTGGGCGCCGGAGTAGTCGAATTCGCAGGCCTGGCCGATCACGATCGGGCCGGCACCGAGAATCAGGATGCTTTTGATGTCTGTACGTTTTGGCATGGTGGTCACTCAAATCCGGGGTCAGTCGGCAAGCCGCTTTGAACAATCTGGGTCAGGCGCATCCGGGCGCGGCGCGAGCCGGCCCGGGGCCTTGAAGCAGGATGCTCAGCGGCGCTTGGCCATGGCATCGGTGAAACGATCGAACAGTGGCGCGACGTCGGTCGGGCCAGGGCTCGCTTCAGGGTGGCCCTGGAAGCTGAACGCGCTCTTGTCGGTGCGCTCGATACCCTGCAGAGTGCCATCGAACAGCGACTTGTGAATGGCGCGCACGTTGCCCGGCAGGGTGGCTTCGTCAACAGCAAAACCGTGGTTCTGGCTGGTGATCATGACTACGCCGGTATCCAAGTCCTGGACCGGGTGGTTGGCACCGTGGTGACCGTGGCCCATTTTCACGGTCTTGGCGCCGGACGCCAGGGCCAGCAGCTGGTGGCCGAGGCAGATGCCGAATACCGGAATCTCGGTTTCGAGGATTTCCTTGATTGCCTGGATGGCGTAGTCGCACGGCTCGGGGTCACCAGGGCCATTGGACAGGAACACGCCGTCCGGATTGAGCGCGAGCACTTCGCTGGCCGGGGTCTGGGCTGGCACCACAGTCACGCGGCAGCCACGGGCGACCAGCATGCGCAGGATGTTCAGCTTGACGCCATAGTCGAAGGCAACCACGTGGTACGGCAGGTCGGCAGCTTCGATGGTCGGGTGGCTGTCGGTTTTCAGCTCCCACACGCTGGAGCGCCACTCGTAGCGTTCCTTGGTGGAAACGACCTTGGCCAGGTCCATGCCCTTCAGGCCTGGGAAGCCGCGAGCAGCAGCGATGGCGGCTTCTTCGCTGATGTTATCACCGGCGAGGATGCAACCGTTCTGGGCGCCCTTTTCACGCAGGATGCGGGTCAGGCGGCGGGTGTCGATGCCGGCGATGGCGACGACGTTGTGTTCTTTCAGGTACTCGGACAGCGACTGGGTCTTACGCCAGTTGCTCGCCACCAGCGGCAGGTCACGGATAACCAGGCCGGCAGACCAGACGCGGTTGGATTCGGCGTCTTCCGGAGTCGTACCGGTGTTGCCGATGTGCGGGTAAGTCAGGGTAACGATTTGCTGGGCGTAGGAAGGGTCTGTAAGGATTTCCTGGTAGCCGGTCATAGCGGTGTTGAACACCACCTCACCAACGGTCTGCCCGTCGGCTCCGATGGCTTCACCGCGAAAAATGCTGCCATCGGCAAGGGCGAGTATGGCTGGCTTAGTCAAGAAGACCTCCCGTAAATCAAGCCTGAAAGGGCGATCGCAGGTTGCAAAAAAGCGGAGTGACGTATGGACACGTCACCCCGCTTCATGTGCTGAATTTCTCTGCGCGCTTTTAGTGGACACACTAAAGCTGTAGCTTACAGGAATGAGGGTTTTCGGTCTACCGCATATGTGTCTCTAAAACACAGGATTGCGACAGCTGCCCTCATACCGAGTCGACCCATTCGCGGGCAAGCCCGCTCCCACAGGCCCCTGCACACCCACATATGGGTACCACGCGCACCTTGTGGGAGCGGGCTTGCCCGCGAAGCAGGCACCACCGACCCAATTGATTCAACGCAGCTCGAGCACGTCCTGCATGTCGTACAGCTTCGGCTCGCGGCCATCCAGCCACAGCGCGGCACGCACCGCGCCCTTGGCGAAGGTCATCCGGCTGGAAGCCTTATGGGTGATTTCCAGGCGCTCGCCTTCAGCCGCGAACAGCACAGTGTGATCACCCACTACATCGCCAGCGCGCACAGTGGCGAAGCCAATGGCCTTGCGATCACGCGCACCGGTCTGGCCTTCACGGCCATACACCGCCACTTCCTGCAGGTCACGACCCAGCGCATTGGCAACCACTTCACCCATGCGCAGGGCGGTACCCGATGGCGCATCGACCTTGTGCCGGTGGTGAGCTTCGATGATCTCGATATCGACCTCATCGCCCAGCACCCGCGCTGCCATATCCAGCAGTTTGAGGCTGAGGTTGACGCCAACGCTGAAGTTGGCCGCGAATACGATCGGAATCTCTTTGCCCGCCTCGGCCAGCAACTGCTTCTCTTCGACAGAGAAGCCGGTCGTGCCGATGATCATCGCCTTGCCGTGCTTGCGGCAGAACGCCAGGTTCTTCAGGGTCACCGAAGGGTGAGTGAAGTCGATCAGCACGTCGAATTCTTCAACGACCTTGGCCAGGTCGTCGGACAGCAACACGCCAATCCGACCCAGCGCCGCCAGCTCACCCGCATCGGCGCCGACCAGCGAGCTATCTGGGCGATCGATCGCCGCCGTCAGCCCAGCACCCGGAGTCTGCTGCACAGCCTCGATCAGGGTCTTGCCCATCCGCCCCGCTGCACCCATTACCGCAATACGTCGCATAGCCTATTCCTTCTCAGAGATCGCCGAAGAAGCGCTTCACACCCTCGAACCAACCGCTGGCCTTGGGCGAATGAGAGCTGTCACCTTCGAGCGAGTCACGCAGCTCTTCGAGCAGCTCACGCTGACGACGGCTGAGGTTGACCGGGGTTTCCACCGCCACGCGGCACAGCAGGTCGCCGGCCGCGCCACCACGTACCGGGGCTACGCCCTTGCCGCGCAGACGGAACTGCTTACCGGTCTGGGTACCTTCCGGGATCTTCAGCTTGACCCGACCGTCGAGGGTCGGTACTTCCAGCTCGCCACCCAGGGCAGCGTCGGTGTAGCTGATCGGCACTTCGCAGTACAGGTGCTTGCCGTCGCGCTGGAAGATCGCGTGCTCACGCACGTTGATCACCACATACAGATCGCCAGTCGGGCCGCCGTGAGCGCCCGCCTCGCCTTCGCCCGACAGGCGAATACGGTCGCCGGTATCGACGCCAGCCGGCACCTTGACCGACAGGGTCTTGTATTCCTCGACCCGACCTTCGCCATGGCAGGAATTGCACGGATCGGTGATGATCTTGCCCTGGCCATGGCAGCGCGGACAGGTTTGCTGCACCGAGAAGAAGCCCTGCTGCATGCGCACCTGGCCGATACCACCGCAGGTTGGGCAAGTCGACGGGGTCGAACCCTTCTTCGCGCCACTGCCGTCACATGGCTCGCAGTTGACCAGTGTCGGCACCCGGATATTGACCGTGGTACCGCGCACCGCTTCTTCCAGATTGATCTCCAGGGTGTAGCGCAGGTCGCTGCCGCGCTGCGCGCCGCCACGTCCACCGCCGCGACCACCCCCGAAGAAGTCACTGAACACATCGCCAAAGATGTCGGAGAAGTTGGCGCCGCCAAAGCCTGCACCGCCGCCGCCCATGCTCGGGTCGACACCGGCGTGACCATACTGGTCGAACGCTGCGCGCTTGCTCGCATCAGACAGCACTTCGTAGGCCTCGTTGGCCTCCTTGAACATGTCTTCGGACTCTTTATCGCCCGGATTACGGTCCGGGTGGTACTTCATCGCCAGCCGGCGATAAGCTTTCTTGAGGTCAGCTTCGCTGGCGCCGCGCTCGACACCCAGGACCTCATAATAATCACGCTTGGACATAGGTCATTTGCACCTTGTTGGGCGTTCGGCATCCGCGCCGCGCCATCAGCTCCTGTCTGCCGCCAACTAAATGGCCGCTGACAGATGCTGTAAAAATTCTCGAATTACAGATACGCCAACGCGGGAGCAAGCCCCCGCGCGGCGACATCCTACCAGCTCACCGCCATACGGCGGTGGCTGGGCGACAACTTGCAGGGATTACTGCTTGTTGTTGTCTTTCACTTCTTCGAACTCGGCGTCAACCACGTCATCGTGCTTGGCTTCCGGCTCAGCCTGCTGCTGGGCGCCGCCCTGAGGCTGCTCAGCTGCCTGCTCGGCGTACATCTTCTGAGCAACCGGTGCGGAAACCTTGGACAGCTCCTCGACCTTGGCTTCGATCGCAGCCTTGTCGTCGCCTTTGACAGCGGCTTCCAGGGCAACCAGGGCAGCTTCGATCGCGGTTTTCTCTTCAGCAGTAACCTTGTCACCGGCGTCAGCGACCATTTTGCGCGTCGAGTGGACCAGCGCATCACCCTGGTTACGGGCAGCGGCCAGCTCTTCGAACTTGCGGTCTTCTTCCGAGTTCGCCTCAGCGTCGCGGATCATCTGCTGAATTTCTTCATCAGACAGACCGGAGTTGGCCTTGATCACGATCGACTGAGTCTTGCCAGTCGCCTTGTCCTTGGCACCCACGTGCAGGATACCGTTGGCGTCGATGTCGAAGGTCACTTCGATCTGCGGCACGCCACGTGGTGCTGGTGGGATGTCGGCGAGGTCGAATTTACCCAGCGACTTGTTCTGCGCAGCCTGCTTACGCTCACCCTGCAGCACGTGAATGGTCACAGCGCTTTGGTTGTCGTCAGCGGTGGAGAACACCTGCGACTTCTTGGTCGGGATGGTGGTGTTCTTCTCGATCAGCGCAGTCATCACGCCGCCCATGGTTTCGATACCCAGGGTCAGCGGGCTGACGTCCAGCAGCAGTACGTCCTTGACATCGCCGGCCAGAACCGCGCCTTGGATGGCTGCACCCATGGCAACCGCTTCATCCGGGTTGACGTCTTTACGTGCTTCTTTGCCGAAGAAATCGGTAACCGCTTTCTGCACCAGCGGCATACGGGTCTGGCCGCCGACCAGGATCACGTCGTTGATCGAACCCACGTCGATACCGGCATCTTTCAGAGCGATACGGCAAGGCTCGATGGTGCGCTGCACCAGATCTTCTACCAGCGACTCCAGCTTGGCGCGGGAGATCTTCACGTTCAGGTGCTTAGGACCGGTGGCATCTGCAGTGATGTACGGCAGGTTGACGTCGGTCTGCTGGCTCGAGGACAGCTCGATCTTGGCCTTTTCCGCAGCTTCTTTCAGGCGCTGCATGGCCAGCGGGTCACCCTTGAGGTTCATGCCGGTTTCTTTCTTGAACTCGTCGACGAGGTAGTCGATCAGGCGAATGTCGAAGTCTTCACCACCGAGGAAGGTGTCACCGTTGGTGGCCAGAACTTCAAACTGATGCTCGCCATCGACTTCGGCGATTTCGATGACCGAAACGTCGAAGGTACCACCACCCAGGTCATAAACGATCACGGTGTGATCGCCCTTGGCCTTGTCCATACCGTAAGCCAGTGCAGCTGCGGTTGGTTCGTTGATGATACGTTTTACGTCAAGACCGGCGATGCGACCGGCATCCTTGGTGGCTTGACGCTGGCTGTCGTTGAAGTAAGCCGGAACGGTGATGACCGCTTCGGTGACAGGCTCGCCGAGGTAGTCTTCGGCGGTCTTCTTCATCTTTTTCAGGATCTCGGCAGAGATCTGTGGCGGCGCCATTTTCTGGCCGTTGACTTCGACCCAGGCGTCGTTGTTGTCAGCCTTGACGATCTTGTACGGGACCATCTGAATGTCTTTTTGCACGACTTCTTCGTCGAAGCGGCGACCGATCAGACGCTTTACCGCGTACAGGGTGTTGTGCGGGTTGGTGACCGCCTGGCGCTTGGCCGACTGCCCCACCAGGATCTCGCCATCGTTAGCGTAGGCGATGATCGAAGGGGTAGTACGCGCGCCTTCGGCGTTCTCGATAACCTTGACGTTACCGTTTTCCAGGATGGAGACGCACGAGTTGGTGGTCCCCAGGTCGATACCGATGATTTTACCCATGTTAACTCTCCCGAAACTTTGAATTAGCTAGCAGCGACTACATTGGCCAACTGCGGTAATACTTGAATGCTTGACACCTAAATGGGGACGCCCCAGAGGATTTCAAGCCTTTTCATCGATCGAAGGTTGAGCTGCAGCAGGCGACTTGCTGACCACCACCATGGCGGGGCGCAGCAGGCGGCCGTTGAGCAGATAACCCTTCTGGAACACCTTGAGCACGCTGTTGGGCTCGACCTCGTGGCTTTCTTCCATAGCCATGGCCTGGTGGTGCTCGGCGTTGAACGGCTCGCCGTGCGGGTCGACAGCCTCAAGGTTGTAGCGCTTGAGGGTGTCGTGGAACATCTTCAGGGTCAGCTCGATACCTTCGCGCATCGGCTTGATGGTTTCGTCGTCGGCGCTGGACAACTCCAGGCCACGCTCCAGGCTGTCGATCACAGGCAGCAGGTCGCCGGCAAACTTCTCCAGGGCGAACTTGTGTGCCTTCTCGACGTCCTGCTCAGCGCGGCGACGCACGTTCTGCAGGTCTGCGGCAACGCGCAGGGACTGGTCCTTGGCGGCGGCCAGCTGCTCCTCGAGCACCTGGACGCGGGTACCGAGATCCTCAGAACCTGCCTCTTCGGTGTTAGGGGTTTGTGGATCCAGCTGTTCGTCAGCCATTGGCTATCTCCTCCGCAATTTCTGGTATGCGAGACGTACTCGCCTTGTCTGTCGGCTATATGGGGTCGTAAAAATCAGGTTCAAGGGGCAGACAGCTTTCCGTGGTGACAAATCAATCTCCAAACGGGCATTGTCAGCCAGGCAAAAAGCACTGTATAAATATCCAGACATGACCCTTCGGGAGCGCCCTCATGCTGGTCCACCTGTCCATTCATAACTACGCCATCGTCGAACACCTGGACCTCGAGCTCGCTCGCGGCATGAGTGTGATCACCGGCGAAACCGGCGCCGGTAAATCGATCATGCTCGACGCCCTGGGCCTGGCCCTGGGCGACCGGGCCGACAGCGGCGTGGTGCGCCCCGGCGCGGACAAGGCAGACATCCTCGCCACCTTCGATTTGGTCGACATCCCCGAAGCCAGCGTATGGTTGAGCGAGCGCGACCTGGAAAGCGACGGCCCGTGCATCCTGCGCCGGGTGATCACCGCCGAAGGGCGCAGCCGCGGCTATATCAACGGCACGCCCTGCCCACTTGGCGACCTCAAGGCGCTGGGTGAGCTGTTGATCGACATCCACAGCCAGCACGAACACCAATCGCTACTCAAGACCGACACCCACCGCCGCCTGGTCGATGAGTATGCCGGCGCGATCGACCTGTCCCGCCAGGTGCAACTGGCCGCACAGCGCTGGCGCCAGACCCGCCAGGAGCTCGAGCGCCTGTCCAACTCGGGCGACGAGCAACGCGCACGCCAGCAACTGCTCAGCTATCAGCTCGAGGAGCTGGACAACCTCGGCCTGGGCGAGAACGAACTGGAGCAGCTGGAGCAGGAACATAAAAGCCTGACCAATGCCGAGGCGCTGTTCGGCATCTGCCGCCAGGTCATCGATCAATGCAGCGAAAGCGATTCGGGCAATGTGCTCAACGCACTGACCGTCAGCCTCAACCGTCTCACTGCAGTAGCCAGCGCCCCCAAGGCCTTGGGCGAGGCCGCCACCCTGATCGCCAGCGCACAGATCCAGGTAGAGGAAGCGGTTGGCGAACTCAACCGCTTCCTCGATAACTTCGACGCCGACCCGATGCGCCTACAAGCCCTGGAAGAGCGGCTCGATACTATCTATACGCTGGCGCGCAAACACCGCGTGCACCCCACCGAGCTGCCGCACCTGCAGCAGCGCCTGATGGAGGAGCTCGAAGGGCTCAATGCCAGCGACGAATCCATCGAACGCCTGGGCGAAGAACTGGCAGCCTACGCCCAGCATTATCAGGACAAAGCTGTCGAGTTGAGCGCACTGCGCCAGCAGGCCGCCAAACAATTGGCCACAGCGGTAGAGCAGGAAGTCCAGCGCCTGGGTATGCCTGGCGGGCGCTTCTGTATCGAGCTCACGCCGTTCGACAGCCCCGAGCCGTCACCGCACGGCCTGGAGCAGATCGAACTGCTGGTCAGCGCCAACCCCGGGCAGCCATTGAAGGGCCTGGCCAAGGTGGCCTCGGGTGGTGAACTGTCGCGGATCAGCCTGGCGATTCAGGTGATCACCGCCCAGACCTCGCGAATTCCCACCCTGGTGTTCGATGAAGTGGACGTGGGCATTGGCGGGCCTACCGCCGAGATCGTGGGCCAGCTGCTGCGGCGGCTCGGCGAACGCGGCCAGGTGCTGACAGTGACCCACCTGCCGCAGGTGGCGGCGCAGGGGCATCATCACCTGTTCGTGCACAAGGTGCGCAACAGCGAGACCACCCATACCGCAGTGGCCAACTTGGGCAAGCGTGAACGGGTCGAGGAAGTGGCGCGGATGCTGGGCGGGATTGACCTGACCAAAGAATCGCTGGCGCATGCGCGCAAGATGGTGGTCAGCGGTAAGGCCTGAAATAGGCGTATTGGGGCCGCTGTGCGGCCCTTCGCGGGCAAGCCCGCTCCCACAGGGTCCGATGTGCCAGACACACCGCAACCCACCAGATCAACTCCATTCCTGTGGGAGCGGGCTTGCCCGCGAAGAGGCCTGTTGCAGCACCCTCAGTGTACGGCGAGGGCTTCGCCCTCGTTCGCGGGCAAGCCCGCTCCCACAGGGGTCAGCGGCGCCCTAAAGGGACCCTGACAGTTTCAGCTCAGCCAGAAAGCACAAAGGCGACCCGAGGGTCGCCTTTGTATTTGATAACGATCGAAATCGTTACTTCTTCTTACGCACATACAGGACCAAATTGTGGTCCACCAGCTCGTAGCCGTGCTCGGCCACGATCTCTTTCTGGCGCTTTTCGATTTCCGAATCGAAAAACTCGATGACTTCATTGGTGTCCAGGTTGACCATATGGTCGTGGTGGCCGCCATCAGCCAATTCAAACACCGCGTGACCGCCGTCGAAGTTGTGGCGAACAACCAAACCCGCCGCTTCGAACTGAGTCAATACGCGGTAGACGGTCGCCAGACCGACGTCCTCACCTGCTTCCATCAGCGCCTTGTAGACATCCTCGGCACTCATGTGACGCTGCTCGGTGGAGTCCAGCATCTGAAGGATCTTTACTCGAGGCAGTGTCACCTTGAGACCAGCTTTGCGCAGTTCGCTATTTTCAACCATGGTCAGCTTTCTCGCCGATGCTGCTTCGCAGCTTCTCTTAATACGGGTATGATCGGGGTTTACGTTGTCCAGCCAAGATAGTGGAAGTCGCCCACCGATGCAAAAGTCCAAGCTCTTGCTAACCAGCCTCACCATTGTGGGACTGCTCGCACTCGCCGGTTGCTCGTTTCCCGGGGTTTACAAAATCGACATCCAGCAGGGCAATGTCGTCACGCAGGACATGATAGACCAATTACGCCCCGGAATGACCCGACGGCAAGTAAGGTTTATCATGGGCAACCCGCTGATTCAGGACACGTTCAACACCAATCGCTGGGATTATCTCTACAGCCTGCAACCTGGCGGCGGTAAGCGTCAGCAGGAGCGTATGAGCATCTTCTTCAACGAAAGCGATCAGCTGGTGAGTCTGTCCGGCGACTTCATGCCAGGCGTCAGCCGCGACCAGGAGATCCTGGGTGGCAGCGGCGACACCACTGTCAGCCCGAACGCCCAACCAGGCCAGCCGACTCAGCCAGAAGAGAAGCCGGCCAAGCCAGGTTCGGTCGAGGAGTCGATTCAGCGCGAGATCGACACCATCGAAACCACGCCGGTGCCGACCCCAGCCCCGCTGGACACCAACCCGCAATAACGGCGGCGTTAATAAAAAGCCCGGAGCAAGGTCCGGGCTTTTTTGTGCCTGCTATGGACCGAAGCTTCAGCTATTGAGCTGCTTGGCGCGCTGGCAGAAGGCATCGACCAGGGTGTTGGCCGCCTGGTTGAACAGCGGGCCGAGGGTCGCTCGCACCAGTGGCCCGGCATAGTCGAAAGAGAGATCGAGGCTGATCTTGCAGGCCTTGTCGCCCAGCGCCTTGAACACCCATACACCATGCAACTGGCTGAACGGGCCTTCTTCAAGGTTCATCTCGATCGACTGCCCCGGCACCAGCACATTGCTCGTCACAAACTGCTGGCTCATGCCGCCCTTGGCCACTTCCAGCCGCGCCCGCATGTGGGTTTCGCTGCTCTCGATCACTGTCGAGGCCGAGCACCAAGGCAGAAACTGCGGGTAGCTGGCCACATCGTTGACCAGATCGTAGAGCGCCTGGGCAGGGTACGGCAGCAGGGCGGAACGTTGAATATGGGTTGTCATCCAGGCGTCACTTCCAAGGCTGGGCGGCGGCGCTTCTCAGCGCACCGAAAACAGGTTCTGCGCATTGCACAGCGCCTGCATTGTCCGGGATTCGATCCGCAGGCTCAAGCACACCGAAATCCCATAGCCGACGACGCAACGACTGCCTATAATGCGGCCCCTATGGCTAAGCAAAAGAAACATCCGACCGGGACCATCGCGCAAAACAAGAAAGCGCGACACGATTACTTCATCGAACACAAGTTCGAGGCCGGGCTGGTCCTGTCCGGTTGGGAAGTAAAGAGCCTGCGGGCCGGCAAGGCGCACCTGACCGACAGCTACGTGCTGCTCAAGGATGGCGAAGCCTGGCTGTTCGGCAGCCACATCACCCCGCTGACCGCCGCCAGCACCCACGTGATCGCCGACCCGATCCGTACGCGCAAACTGCTGCTGAACAAGCGCGAGCTTGAGCGCCTGGAAGCGGCTGTGGCGCAGAAAGGCTACACCTGTGTGGCCTTGGCGCTGTACTGGAGCAAGCACCTGATCAAGTGCGAGATCGCGCTAGGTAAGGGCAAGAAGGAATTCGACAAGCGCGATACCCAGCGCGAGCGCGATTCCAACCGCGAGATCCAGCGTGCGGTGCGCAACAAGGGCAAGGAAGACTAATTCCTGCTCACCCGCTGTGGGAGCGGGCTTGCCCCGCGATAGCGATGGTGAATGTACCGCCGCCATCGCGGGCAAGCCCGCTCCTACAGGGTCATGCGCTGCTTGTGGGGGCGCGGCTTCTCAGCGTCCGCTGCGCCGCTCTGCCCGCGCCACGCGCTGGGCCTCTTGCTGCGCCTCTTCGAGCACCTCCTGCACATACAGAATGTGCCGGCTCGACACCTCACGCGCCTCTTCCGCCCGCCCCTCGACAATCGCCTGATACAGCTCGCGATGCTGGCTGATGAGCATGTCGCGCGTCTCTGAACGCTGCTGATACATGCCACCAATGTTGGTCACCACGTTGCGCTTGAGCAGGTCGAACAACCCCCGGATGGTATGCAGCAACACGGCGTTGTGGCTGGCCTCGGCAATCGCCAGGTGGAAACTGGCATCCGCCGCGCCCTCCTCCGCCCGGCTGACTTCGTCCTTGCGCGAATAGCAATCTTGCAACGCATCGAAGGCGGCCTTGAGCCGCTCACGATCAGGCTCGGTCGCCCGCTGCGCCGCGTAGTAGGCGCATGACGCCTCCAGCGTGTGGCGAAACTCGAGCAAATCGCGCTGCGCCTCAGGGCTGTGCTCGAGCAACTGCAGCAGCGGGTCGCTGAAGGTCGCGCCGAGCGAGGCCGCAACATAGTTGCCACCGCCCTGGCGGCTGACCAACAAGCCCTTGGCCACCAATTTCTGGATCGCCTCACGCAGCGATGGGCGCGACACGCCGAACTGCTCGGCCAGAACGCGCTCAGCCGGCAAGCGCTGACCCGAGGTCAGCGTCCCTTCGAGAATCATCCCTTCCAGCCGCTCGACAATGTCGTCGGACAGGCGCCGTTGGCGGACCTGATCAAAAACCATCACATGCTCTCCACAAACCCCCGTACCGATTTCGGGGGCGCCTATTCTGGCCTATCCAGGCGCAACCGACACGCATCAGTTGGCGATTTTCGCCCACCGACAACGACCCGTTCATCGGCATCCGACCAAAGTTTGCCGCGAGACAAATTGACACAGCCGCAGCCACGCTTTTAACCTAGCGTCCAGACATTGTAAATTGGTCTTACCAATTATCCAATGCCAGTGCTGACCAACAACAATTAGGGGCCACCCCATATGCAAACCTGGCAACAACTCTATACCCCTCTGGGAAGCCTTGGCCTGTCCGCACTGGCGGCGGTCATTCCCATCGTATTCTTCTTCCTCGCCCTCGCCATGTTCCGCCTCAAAGGCCACGTGGCCGGTAGCATCACGCTCGGGCTGTCGATCCTGGTAGCGATCTTCGCCTTCAACATGCCGGTGGACATGGCCCTGGCCGCCGCTGGTTATGGCTTCCTATACGGCCTCTGGCCAATTGCCTGGATCATCGTTGCCGCGGTGTTCCTGTACAAACTGACGGTCAAGAGCGGCCAGTTCGAAGTGATCCGCAGCTCGGTGCTGTCGATTACCGACGACCAACGCCTGCAAGTGCTGCTGATCGGCTTCTGCTTCGGCGCCTTCCTCGAAGGCGCAGCCGGCTTCGGCGCCCCGGTGGCCATCACGGCCGCGCTGCTGGTGGGCCTGGGCTTCAACCCACTGTACGCCGCCGGCCTGTGCCTGATCGCCAACACCGCGCCCGTAGCGTTCGGCGCGCTCGGCATCCCGATCATCGTCGCCGGCCAAGTGACTGGCATCGACGCCTTCCACATCGGCGCCATGACCGGCCGCCAGCTGCCGCTGCTGTCGCTGTTCGTGCCGTTCTGGCTGGTGTTCATGATGGACGGCCTGCGCGGCGTCAAAGAAACCTGGCCTGCCGCCCTGGTCGCCGGCCTGAGCTTCGCCGTGACCCAGTACTTCACCTCGAACTTCATAGGCCCAGAACTGCCGGACATCACCTCGGCCCTGGCCAGCCTGGTCGCGCTGACCCTGTTCCTGAAAGTGTGGCAGCCCAAGCGCTCGTTCGCCGAAGCCAAGGGCAGCGTCGGCGCCGCCGTGGTGCAGTCCAGCGGCAGCCAGCCTTCGCCGTACAGCCTGGGTGAAATCTTCAAGGCCTGGTCGCCGTTCCTGATCCTCACCGTGCTGGTGACCATCTGGACCCTGAAGCCATTCAAGGCCGCCTTCGCCCCGGGCGGCGCGATGTACAACTTCGTGTTCAACTTCGCCATCCCGCACCTCGACCAGCTGGTGATCAAGACCGCTCCGATCGTCGCTGCACCGACTGCAATGCCAGCGGTGTTCAAGCTCGACCCGATCTCGGCCACTGGCACGGCGATCTTCCTCTCCGCACTGATTTCCATGGCAGTGCTGAAGATCAACTTCAAAACTGGTCTGACCACTTTAAAAGAGACCTTCTGGGAGCTACGCTGGCCGATCCTGTCGATCGGCATGGTGCTGGCCTTCGCCTTCGTCACCAACTACTCGGGCATGTCCTCGACCATGGCCCTGGTCCTGGCGGGCACCGGCGCTGCGTTCCCGTTCTTCTCGCCGTTCCTGGGCTGGCTGGGCGTATTCCTGACCGGCTCGGACACCTCGTCCAACGCCCTGTTCGGCTCGCTGCAGGCCACCACTGCGCACCAGATCGGGGTCAGCGATACCCTGCTGGTAGCGGCCAACACCAGCGGCGGCGTGACCGGCAAGATGATCTCGCCGCAATCGATCGCCGTGGCCTGCGCCGCGACCGGCCTGGTCGGCAAGGAATCGGACCTGTTCCGCTTCACCGTCAAGCACAGCCTGTTCTTCGCCACCATCGTCGGCCTGATCACCCTGATCCAGGCGTACTGGCTCACCGGCATGCTGGTTCACCACTAAAGTGACAGGGGCCGGATGCGTCGCGGCGCATCCGGCAGCCGCCCCTTTCAACCTTTGCAGCGAGATTCCATGATCATTTCTGCCTCCACCGACTATCGCGCCGCGGCCCAGCGCAAGCTGCCGCCGTTCCTGTTCCACTACGCCGACGGTGGCGCCTACGCCGAGTACACCCTGCGCCATAACGTCGAAGACCTGGCCAGCATCGCCCTGCGTCAGCGCGTGCTGAAAAACATGTCCGAGCTGAGCCTTCAGACGCAACTGTTCGGCGAGACCTTGAGCATGCCGGTCGCCCTGGCTCCGGTCGGCCTGACCGGCATGTACGCCCGCCGCGGCGAAGTGCAGGCGGCGCGTGCGGCAGCCGCCCACGGCATTCCATTCACCATGTCGACGGTGTCGGTGTGCCCGATCGAAGAAGTCGCCCCGGCCATCAACCGGCCGATGTGGTTCCAGCTGTACGTGCTCAAGGACCGCGGCTTCATGCGCAACGCCCTGGAGCGGGCCAAGGCCGCTGGGGTCAAGACGCTGGTGTTCACCGTCGACATGCCCGTACCCGGCGCGCGCTATCGCGATGCCCACTCCGGCATGAGCGGCAAGAACGGCCCGCTGCGCCGCGTGCTGCAAGCCATGACCCACCCCGAGTGGGCCTGGGATGTCGGCGTGATGGGCCGCCCGCACGACTTGGGCAACATCTCCACTTATCGAGGCAACCCCACGGGCCTGGCCGACTACATCGGCTGGCTGGGCAACAACTTCGACCCGTCGATCTCCTGGAAAGACCTGGAGTGGATCCGCGAGTTCTGGGACGGCCCGATGATCATCAAGGGCATCCTCGATCCGGAAGACGCCCGTGACGCCGTCAAGTTCGGCGCCGACGGCATCGTCGTGTCCAACCACGGTGGCCGCCAGCTCGACGGCGTGCTGTCGAGCGCCCGCGCCCTGCCGGCAATCGCTGATGCGGTCAAAGGCGAGATCAAGATCCTCGCCGACTCCGGCATCCGCAGCGGCCTCGACGTCGTGCGCATGATCGCCCTCGGCGCCGACAGCGTGCTGATCGGCCGCGCCTTCCTCTGGGCCCTGGCCACCCATGGCGAAGCCGGGGTGAAGAACCTGCTCGAACTGTTCGAAAAAGAAATGCGCGTCGCCATGGTGCTCACCGGCGCCAAGTCGATCAGCGAGATCACACGCGATTCGCTGGTGCGCGAACTGGGCGCCTGAACGCCTGCACCCAATACCGCCTGATAATCACCGGGGCACCTCGCGCAACAGACGCGACGGCCCCGCGAGGAGATTGCATGAGCTTGCCTGCCGCGTTCCTCAGAGATGCCGAGCGCCTGATCCCCGCAGACCGCCGTTTTGACGACCCGACCTCGACCCTGGCCTTTGGCACCGATGCCAGCTTCTATAGGCTGATCCCCAAGCTGGTGGTGCGCGTCGAGTCCGAGGACGAGGTGGTCGGCCTGCTGCACCTGGCCCAGCGCGAGCGCGTGCCAGTGACCTTCCGCGCCGCCGGCACCAGCCTGTCTGGCCAGGCCATCAGCGACTCGGTGTTGATCGTGCTGGGGGATAACTGGAACGGCAAAGAGATCCGTCGCCAGGGCGAGCAGATCCGCCTGCAACCCGGCGTGATCGGCGCCCAGGCCAACGCCTGGCTGGCCCCGTTCGGGCGCAAGATCGGTCCCGACCCGGCCTCGATCAACGCCTGCAAGATCGGCGGCATCGTCGCCAACAACGCCAGCGGCATGTGCTGCGGCACTGCGCAAAACACCTATCACACCCTCGCCGGCCTGCGCCTGGTACTGGCCGACGGCACCCGCCTGGACAGTGAAGACCCGGCCAGCGTCGCCGCCTTCGAACAGAGCCACGCCGAGCTGCTCGGCGAACTCGCCCGGCTCGGCCGCGAGACCCGCGCCAACAGCGAACTGGCGGCCAAGATCCGCCACAAATACCGCCTGAAGAACACCACAGGTCTGTCGCTCAACGCACTGGTGGACTACGACCAACCGCTGGATATCCTGCAGCACCTGCTGGTCGGTTCCGAAGGCACCCTGGGCTTTATCAGCGCGGTGACCTACGACACGGTGCTCGACCACCCGCACAAGGCCTCGGCGCTGATCGTCTTCCCGACCGTGGAAAGCTGCTGCAAGGCGGTGACGGTGCTCAAGCACCAGCCGGTTTCTGCGGTCGAATTGCTCGACCGCCGCAGCCTGCGCTCGGTACAGGACATGCCCGGCATGCCGGTGTGGGTCAAGGCGCTGTCGGACAACGCCTGCGCCCTGCTGATCGAGTCGCGCGCCGCCAGCCAGAGCCTGCTGCACGAGCAACTCGAACTGATCATGGCCTCGATCGCCGACTTCCCGCTGGAGCAGAAAGTCGACTTCAGCGAAGACCCGGCCGTGTACAACCTGCTGTGGAAGATCCGCAAAGACACCTTCCCCGCCGTCGGCGCAGTACGCCAGACCGGCACCACGGTGATCATCGAAGACGTGACCTTCCCGGTCGAGCAACTGGCCGAAGGCGTCAACCGGCTGATCCAGCTGTTCGACAAGCACCACTACGACGAGGCGATCATTTTCGGCCACGCGCTGGAAGGCAACCTGCACTTCGTCTTCACCCAAGGCTTCAATAGCGCGCAAGAAGTGGCGCGCTATCAAGCGTTCATGGATGACGTCGCGCAGCTGGTGGCGGTCGAATTTGGCGGCTCGCTCAAGGCCGAGCACGGTACCGGACGCAACATGGCGCCCTTCGTCGAGCTGGAATGGGGGCATGACGCCTACCAACTGATGTGGCAGCTCAAACGCCTGCTCGACCCCAACGGCATCCTCAACCCGGACGTGGTCCTGAGCGAAGACCCAGCCATCCACCTCAAGCACCTCAAGCCCCTGCCGGCGGCCGACGAGATCGTCGACAAGTGCATCGAGTGCGGCTTCTGCGAACCGGTCTGCCCGTCCAAAGGCCTGACCCTCAGCCCGCGCCAACGCATCGTCATGTGGCGCGACATCCAGGCCAAGAAGCGCGCTGGCGAAGACGTGCGCGAACTGCTGCGCAGCTATCAATACCAAGGCATCGACACCTGCGCCGCCACCGGCCTGTGCGCCCAGCGCTGCCCGGTCGGCATCAACACCGGCGAGCTGGTGAAGAAACTGCGCGGCCAGGCCGCCGAGCACGAGAAGACCGCCGACTGGCTGGCCGAACACTTCCACACCGCCCTGCGCGGCGCCCGCTTCACCCTGGCCGCCGCCAACGGCGCACGCAAGCTGCTCGGCGCGCCACGCCTGGGCCGGATCAGCGCCTCATTGAGCAAAGCCAGCAACGGCCGCCTGCCGCAGTGGACCCCAGCGATGCCGCAGCCACTGCGCGCCATCGACTTCGGCCCGGCAAGCAACGACGCCCGGCCACGGGTGGTGTACCTGGCCGCCTGCGTATCGCGGGTCATGGGCCCGGCCTACGCCGACCGCGAGCAAAGTTCGCTGCTCGACAAGACCCGCGCCCTGCTGGAGAAAGCCGGTTACCAGGTGGTGTTCCCCGACAACGCCGACAGCCTGTGCTGCGGCCAGCCGTTCGCCTCCAAAGGCTACGCCGAGCAGGCCGAGCACAAGCGCCAGGAGCTGATCAACGCCCTGCTGCATGCCAGCCGCGGCGGGCTTGACCCGATCTACTGCGACACCAGCCCCTGCACCTTGCGCCTGGTGCAAGACCTGGGCGAAACCCGCCTGGACCTGTACGACCCGGTGCGCTTCATCCGCACCCACCTGCTCGAGCGCCTGGAGTTCACCCCCCAGGAGGAGCCGGTGGCCGTGCATGTCACCTGCAGCACCCAGCACCTGGGCGAAAGCCAGGCGCTGATCGACCTGGCGCGGCGCTGCAGCAAACAGGTGATGATCCCCGAAGGCATTCACTGCTGCGGCTTCGCCGGCGACAAAGGCTTCACCACCCCCGAGCTCAACGCCCACTCGCTGCGCAGCCTCAAGGATGCGGTGCAATATTGCAGCGAAGGCATCTCGACCAGCCGCACCTGCGAGATTGGCCTGTCGAGCCACAGTGGGATCGACTATCACGGGCTGGTCTATCTGGTAGACCGCGTGACCCGGGCGCGGAGTATCTGATCGAGCGCGGTGTTTGTGGGGCGATTTGAATGATCACATCATCCATGATCGCCCCCGGCCCTTTGCAGGGTTCTGAATGAACACTTCATCCACAGCCGCCGCGAATCCCTTGGATCTGAATGAACACTTCATCCCTAGCCGCCGCGAATCCCTTGGATCTGAATGAACACTTCCTCCATAGCCGCCGCGAACCCCGTGGATCTGAATGAACACTTCATCCATAGTCGCCGCGAATCCCTTGGATCTGAATGAACACTTCATCCATAGCCGCCGCGAACCCCGTGGATCTGAATGAACACTTCATCCATAGCCGCCGCGAACCCCGTGGATCTGAATGAACACTTCATCCATAGCCGCCGCGAACCCCGTGGATCTGAATGAACACTTCATCCATAGCCGCCGCGCA
>NZ_JAOYTM010000021.1:0-43532 GCF_025847435.2 Pseudomonas sp. BT-42-2 | reverse complement strand
CGCGAACCCTGTGGGAGCTGGTTTGCCTGCGATCGAGGCAAAGCCCTCGCCTACGGCCTCCAGCCGTAAGACATTTCCGAACCTGCAACCAAATACTTCAGCTCAACCACGCTTGGGAATTACCCTACGACCGCTAGAGCCGTTTCGCTGTTGTTGAGCACGAGCATCAGGGCTAATTTCCTCGGGTCGTCAGATGTTGGCGGCAGGGTGTGAGAGCCCGGTTAATCGGTAGCACTGCAATGGCAGCCAATGCGGGCAGACTTCGGTCTGGCCGGATTTCCGATTTTTGCCGGTCTCTCACCCCGCATTCGGCTGCCACCCAATTCTGTGAGAGGAAGACGACTGGCAGCTCCTGAAGACAAAATCGGAACTGCACCATGAAAAAACTCGTCCCCGACCCACCCCACCTCAAACTGCTCACCCCCTCTGACACCTGCACCCGGGCCACCCCCAACCCGAACACCCCCTCCCCCGCAGCTATCAAGGAATGATCAGATGACCCACGACCTCAGAAACTGGAAAACCGCCGGCAGCGAGACCTTCCTCGACCTCTACCGCATCCTGCCCGGCGTCCCCGCCGAACGCGCCTTCGAAGAACTCTCGACCATGCTCGGCCTGATCCGCCACCTCACCCTCGAAGCCGAGATCAACGGCGATCACATGGCCCTCGGCGCAGCCCGCTATCTCAGCGCCTTCGCCAAGGCCGTGGCCGATGACATCGAACTGGGCAAACTCTACCCCAACGCCCAGCCCTGACAGCGCGCCCTATCTGCCAGCCAGCACTTGGATTGAACCCACGCCCAAACGCCACAGTCCACCCTTCAGGCCCACCTTCCAGAGGCCTTGCAGAAGGAGACACCCATGAAAGGTACTGCTCTCTCAGCCCTGTTCGCGGCGGCCACCCTGCTGGCTTCCCCCGTGTTCGCCGCCGACGACCTGTGCGCCCTGAACCTGCAGAAAATCGACGACAGCATGGCCACCGCCGGCGCCACCTCCGAAGGCCTCGACAAAGCCCTCACCGAGCACGTCGACAAAGCCAAGGCCGCCCAGGCCTCCGGCGACACCAAAGAATGCATCGCCATTACCAGCAAAGTGCTCGAACGCCTGGAGAAAACCGACAAAGGCAGCGGCACCAGCGGCGGTAGCGGCGGCGCGTGAGGCCCGGCACGGGCGACGACAGGACCAGTTGTCGACGTCGCCCGCGCAAAGGCGTATACTCCGCCTTGCGTGCTGAAAAGCACGTTCAGCTAGAGCTGAGTGTGGGGCCGATTAGGATTCGACGCCGGTCACGAAACTCTAGGTGCATGCCGAGTTGGTAACAGAACTCGTAAATCCACTGTTGCAACTTTCTATAGTTGCCAATGACGAAAACTACGAGGGTTACGCTCTCGCTGCGTAAGCAGCTGAGCCCGCTCTCCTGGTAGCTTCGGCTCCAGCAATCACTAGGGGATGCCTGTAAACCCGAAGTGATTGTCATACAGAACAGGATCGTCGTGTAGCACGTTGGGGGCAAAGCGACTAAAACTTACCCAACTCGTCCAAAGCACCCTGCCACTCGGGCGGCTGCGGATTAACTCAGTAGAGACGGCTAAGCATGTAGTACCGACAGCGGAGTACTGGCGGACGGGGGTTCAAATCCCCCCGGCTCCACCAAATAATCAATCAAAGACGTCCACGGACGTCTTTTTTTGCGCCTGAATGCCAGTAAATACGCGGCTTCCAGCGCTTTTGCGGTCTTTCAAGAGTTTTTGAGTTCCAGCCATTCGGGTATTCCAGGCGGTATTCCAGCTCACCCGGTGCTAATCTTTGGAATACCGAATCAGTGCCTGAGGACAATCTCATGCCTGCTCAAAACCTCCGCCTCTCCGATCGACAGCTCAAGGGAGTCAAACCGGCGTCCAAGGATTACGTCCTAACTGACGGTGATGGTTTGCAGCTCCGCGTACGCAGCAACGGCTCGTTGCTGTGGAATTTCAACTACCGCGAACCGGTGACCAAGAAGCGCATCAACATCGGCTTCGGGACCTACCCCGAACTGTCACTGGCGAACGCACGAAAGAAGGCAGTCGAAGCGCGTGAGCTGCTCGCTCAAGGCATCGATCCGAAGGTGCAGCGCAATACGTTGAATGAAGCCAAGCGCGCGGAAACCGAACACACGTTCGAGAACGTGGCCACCGCCTGGTTTGAACTCAAGAAAGACTCGGTCACCCCGGCCTACGCCGAGGACATTTGGCGATCGCTCACGCTGCACGTGTTCCCCGATTTGAAGACGACGCCACTGACGAAGATCACCGCTCCGATGGTGATCGCATTGCTTCGCCCAATCGAAGCGAAAGGCAGCCTGGAGACGGTCAAGCGTCTCAGCCAGCGACTAAACGAGATCATGACCTACGGCGTAAACTCCGGCCTGATCTTCGCCAACCCGCTCACCGGCATCAGGGCAGTATTCAAGAAGCCCAAGAAAGAGAACATGGCTGCGCTTCCGCCCGAAGAACTCCCCGAGCTCATGCTGGAGATCGCGAACGCCAGCATCAAACGCACCACCCGCTGCCTGATTGAATGGCAGTTGCACACGATGACTCGCCCCGCCGAGGCAGCGACTACTCGCTGGGCAGACATCGAC
The DNA here is from genome assembly GCF_025847435.2 of Pseudomonas sp. BT-42-2. NCBI lineage: Bacteria > Pseudomonadati > Pseudomonadota > Gammaproteobacteria > Pseudomonadales > Pseudomonadaceae > Pseudomonas > Pseudomonas sp. BT-42-2. The sequence continues at coordinate 40,909 of NZ_JAOYTM010000021.1, read as the reverse complement.
TTTGAAAGGCGTGTCTGGACTATCCCTGCGGAGCGGATGAAGAAGCGCCGCCCACACAGCATCCCGTTGAGCGATCACGCTGTCGCACTGTTGGAGTCACTGAAGACTCACAGCGGTCATCGCGAGTACGTCTTCCCGGCCGATAGAAATCCACGCACGCACGCCAATAGCCAGACCGCCAACATGGCGTTGAAACGCATGGGGTTCCAGGATCGGTTGGTCAGCCACGGCATGCGTTCGATGGCGAGCACCATCTTGAATGAACATGGGTGGGACCCGGAACTCATTGAGGTCGCACTGGCGCATGTCGACAAGGATGAGGTGCGCAGCGCCTACAACCGAGCCGACTACATCGAACGCCGGCGACCGATGATGGCTTGGTGGAGTGAGTACATCCAGAAGGCCGCCACCGGCAGTCTGCTTGCCTCAGCCTACGGCCAAGTCAGAGACAAGAATGTGGTGCCGATTCGTTAGCACTGTGCAGGCGCAAGAATTGCGGTAACAACTGAACGTTCAAGACTCGGGGCAAGCAGCCTCGCTTATCCGCTTCTCAGCGCGGGTCCATCCAAACAGGGCTGCAAAGCCGCCCTGTTTGGATGGACCTCACTTTGAAAAGCTAAAAGCCACGACGTTGTCCGGGAGTTACCAAGTAATTCCACCAGTGGATAACCGCTTTTCACGTCCCCAAGAGCGCTGAATTTCGGCCCTTGACCGGGTTTATCCACAGGCGTAGAACTGGTCGTGCAAAGGCTGTCGATGACAGCACCCCAGGTGACCCGAACCTTAAAGGTCACGCCGCTCCCGCGGTGGTTCTCCCCAAGGGCGATTCGCATCCGGCAGCTCGCCCGGTCACTACCCATGTGATGGATGCTCTTACACATATGGCGCTCGTGCGCCAGATACACCGTACCTCGCTGCCCTGCAGCAACCTATCCGCTTGGCCGAATACTGCGCCAACCTGTGCCCGTCTCTTTCTTCTGGAAAGAGACGGGCACTTCTAACACTGCTGCTGCCCTGATCGCAAAAGGCTTTGCGGCAATCCCCCTCGTGACAATCGGCGTGACAAACGCCGATGTCACCAGCAACAGCGCTGTAGATGATGGTGCCGCAGACCAGGGAATGGACTGCACCTGACTGACAGTCAGGCATGCCCCGGTCATCGCAGTGCTGCTTGCACCTGGCTCAGGATCTTCAGGCGCTGGTCTCGTCAGCCAGTGCTGCCTCCACCCGCCCACCGGTAACGGTGCTCAGGAGGCCAGATCATGAGATGCCCTTGCTCCCGGACGTAAGGAGCCGCCAGTCCCGCGCAGAGGACACTCCCCACAGGTCGCAGGGGCCTTGATCCCTGATAACACTCAGCATTCTTGGCGGGATGACGTGGGGCAAGGATCGGAGAACGGCAGATGAGGTGACCGACATCGCATTGGTGGGTAGACGCGATGGCCGCAATTTTGGCTACGGCAGGCAATTGAGCTATGAAGGGCCGCAGGCGTTGAAAGACATGTTCGGCGGCGGCCACTACGGCACGGTCAAGGCGCACAGTGATCGGCGGCAGGCATTCGCGAAGTGGTGCCGCTCCGAACAGGGGCCCGCTATCAATGATGCGCGGCAGAGTGTTCGAACGGTGTTGGCCGACTAGCGGCCAGAAGCAATCGCTCAGGCAGGACTGCTTTCGACCCTCAGTGGACCTTAATCTGTCGAGCGCAGCGAAGGCAGCTTACTGAGCAAACCGACACTCAGGGTGTTTGCTGATGGCGAACTCCTCGGCCTTTGCAGACGTACAACCAATGCCAGATGAGCGCCAGGAATCTACTGATCAGCAATCCTTGAAGTCCGCTTGGCGACGAAGGTCTGCTTCCCTCCATCTGCAGTTTGGGACGGTATCCACCCGCTAACCGTATTCATAGCTTTTCGTGGACACCCAGTGGGTGCGATACTTCGGCGCATTATTGAAATCCCATCCTTATGCTGGCTCAGCCCTGCTTAAGGCAGAAAATTTCTTTCAATTTGCTTGATCAACTTCCTAAAAGTACTCGCCGTGAATAAGCAACAGCTCGCAGCCAAGATCTGGGAATCTGCCAACCAGATGCGATCCAAGATCGAGGCTAACGAATACAAGGACTACATCCTTGGCTTCATCTTCTACAAATACCTCTCCGACAAGCTGTTGGCCTTCGCCTCCGCCGAGGGCTTCACGGAGGAAGACTTCAGTGCGGTGACTGAAGAGGACACGGAAACCGTTGACCACTTCAAGTCCAACCTGGGTTACTTCATCGCCCACAAGCACCTGTTTTCGACGTGGCTCGAACAAACCAGCGACTTCGATGTTGCTGATGTTCGCGAAGCCCTGTCAGCCTTTGGCCGCCTGATCCACCCGAACCACAAGCGCCTGTTCGATGGCGTCTTCAAGACGCTGGAGACCGGGCTGAGCAAGCTGGGCGACACCGCAGCAAAACAGACCAAGGCGATCAGCGAGCTTGTCCAGCTGATCAAAGACATTCCCATGGATGGCAAGCAGGGCTACGACGTGCTCGGCTTCATCTATGAGTACCTGATTGGCATGTTTGCCGCCAATGCGGGCAAGAAGGCAGGCGAGTTCTACACCCCGCACGAGGTGTCCGTGCTGATGTCTGAGGTCATCGCGCACCATCTCAAGGACCGCCAAACCATCCAGATCTACGACTCCACCAGTGGCTCGGGATCGCTGCTGCTCAACATCGGCCAGGCCATCGCCAAGCACATGGGCGACAAAGACAGCATCAAGTACTACGCCCAAGAGCTGAAGGAGAACACCTACAACCTCACGCGCATGAATCTGGTCATGCGTGGCATCCTCCCGGGCAACATCGTCACCCGCAACGCCGACACGCTGGAAGACGACTGGCCGTACTTCGACGAGCAAGACCCGGTCAACAGCTACAACCCGCTGTACCTGGATGCAGTGGTGTCGAACCCGCCCTACTCACAGAAGTGGGACCCGCAGCACAAGGACGCTGACCCGCGCTACGCCCGCTTCGGCGTAGCCCCCAAGTCCAAGGCCGACTACGCCTTCCTGCTGCACGACCTGTACCACCTGAAGCCCAACGGCATCATGGCCATCGTCCTGCCGCACGGCGTGCTGTTCCGAGGCGGAGAGGAAGGCGTCATCCGCAAACAGCTGATCGAGAGCGACCACCTAGAAACCATCATCGGCTTGCCGGCCAACATCTTCTTCGGCACTGGCATCCCGACCGTCATCCTCGTGCTCAGGCAAAAGCGCGAAGGCAGCGACGTGCTGTTCGTAGACGCCTCCAAGGGCTTCGCCAAAGAGGGCAAGAACAACAAGCTGCGCGCTTGCGACATCAAAAAGATCACCGATGTGGTGATCGCCCGCGCCACCGTGCCCGGCTTCAGCCGTCTGGTGCCCAAGACCGAGCTGCAAGGCGAGGCCAACGACTACAACCTCTACATCACGCGATACGTGGACTCGTCCGAGCCGCCCGAAAGCTGGGACTTGTACGCCTCGATGTTCGGCGGCATCCCGCTGAGTGAACTGGATGCGCTGGCCGACTACTGGAAGGCCTTCCCCAACCTGCGCGCGGCCTTGTTCACCTTGGATGGCACGCCGTACGCCCAGCCGAAGGCGGATGACCTGGCTGCGACAGTGCGGCAACACCCTGAAGTGACGAAGTTCAACGATGACTTCGCCAGCGCATTCGATGGCTTCAAGCCCTGGCTACACAGCGAGCTGATTGGCAAGATGCTCACGTTGCAGGTCCCCCGCCAGCAAGCGCTAATCTGCGACGACCTGTTTGCTCGCTTGGCCAAGGTCGGCACGGTGCCCCTCATCGACAAGTACCAGGCCTATCAGGTCCTCGATGACCACTGGCAGTCCATCGCCGTGGATCTGGAAATCCTGCAGACCGAGGGCTTTGCCGCCACGCGCGTGGTCGACCCGAACTACGTCGTCAAGAAAAAGGACGGCAAGGACGTGGAAGTACAGGAAGGCTGGAAAGGCCGCATCCTGCCCTTTGACCTCGTGCAGTTGGCACACCACAAGAAGGAGCTGGACGCACTCCGCAAGAAGGAGGCGGAGCTGGCTGACCTGGTCGCTCAGCTCGAGGATCTGCTTGAAGGCTTCAGCGACGAAGACAAGGCCAAAGACACATTCAACGAAGCAGGCGACAAGTTCGTCGCCAAAGCCGTAGCCACGGAAGCCAAAGAGTTGGTGGCCGAGGCCAAAGTCTCGGGAGATTTCGGCTCAGATTCATACGAAGCCAAGATCATCCAAGCGGCGAAATTGCTGGCCAAAGAGAAGTCATTGAAAGCGGCCATCAAGAAGGAAGCAGCAGCGCTGCACCTGAGGACCAAGGCCACCATCGAGACGTTAAGCGACGCACAGGTCTACGCATTGCTCGAAAGCAAGTGGCTTTCGCCGCTGGTGGACGAGCTGCATCGCCTGCCTAGCCTGGTGACATCCAGCCTCGTCGCCAAGCTGCAAGCTTTGGTTGAGAAGTACCGGATCACCTATGCCGACAACGCCCGGGACATCCAGCAAGCCGAGGAAGCCCTGGTGGGCATGCTCGGAGAACTGGATGGTGGCGAATTCGACCTCAAGGGCATTGAGGAATTGAAGACTTTGCTGGCAGGGGGCTGAGATGAACTATCAGACCGCAGCAAGGTTTCCAAGGATTCGTTTCAAGGGGTTTAATGCGGCGTGGGAGAAAAAGCCACTGGGGACGCTTTACACCGAACGAAACGAGCGCGGAAACGATTCGCTGCCCATCTTGTCCGTGTCAATCCACAGCGGAGTTTCGACGGGCGAACTTAGCGGCGAAGCACTTGGAAAGAAGGTGCGGCGTAGCGAAGACAAGTCGCTGTACAAGCATGTCTACGCCGGGGATCTTGTGTTAAACATGATGCGAGCATGGCAAGGCGCGCTTGGTGTCGCAAAAATTGAAGGGATGGTTAGCCCAGCCTATCTCACAGCAACGCCGGGTGAGACCATCTTCCCGTTATTCATGGACTACGGTTTGAGGCGCCCTCAAATTGTGGCGCAAATGAATAACCTATCTTATGGCGTCACAGACTTCAGAAAGCGTCTGTACTGGGATTCCTTTGTTCGCATTGAATTCGATACACCTTCGGTTTCTGAACAACGGAAGATCGCCACGTACTTCCGCGATCTTGAGTCCACGATTGCGTTTCATCAGCGTAAGCATGAAAAGCTGGTGGCCCTGAAAAAGGCGATGCTTCAGAAAATGTTCCCGAAACTAGGTGCCGTTACGCCCGAGGTGCGATTCGGAGAATTTTCGAAACGATGGGAGAAGAAGATGCTCGGGGCCGTAGGCATCTTCAACCCGAGAGAGAAACTCCCGGAAGTATTTGAATATGTTGACCTGGAATCCGTTGTGGGAACCGAAATGGTTGGACATAGAAGAGAAACACGGAGAACGGCACCATCCAGGGCGCAGCGCCTGGCACGAAAAGGAGATTTATTCTTTCAGACCGTACGCCCGTACCAAAAGAACAATCATCTCTTCACACTGTCGGACGAAAACTATGTGTTTTCTACAGGGTACGCCCAAATTCGACCGCATGGCGATGGCAATTTCTTGCTGAGTCTGATGCAGTGCGACGACTTTGTTGCGATGGTTCTCGCGAATTGTACAGGCACGAGCTACCCCGCTATAAGCGCAAACACCTTGTCCGGTATCCCAGTTCTGATTCCTTCCCCTGGCGAGCAAGAAAAAATCGGATCATATTTTCGCAATCTCGACGCCCTGATCGTTAAGCACGCAGCTCAAATACGGAAGCTCCAGCAAATCAAGCTCGCTTGCCTAGACGAAATGTTTGTCTGATAAGGACTCCTATCTCGCATGACCACGTTTTCCAAAGAGTCCGAATTCGAAGCAGCTGTCGTCCACGAGCTCCGTCAGCGTGGCTGGGGTGAGCTGGAGGTCATCAAGTGCCCCAGCGAGGCGGACCTGCTGGCGAACTGGAAGCAGATCCTCTTCGAGAACAATCGTGGCAAGGACCGGCTGAACGAGGTGCCGTTGACCGACAGCGAGATGCAGCAGGTGATGGAGCAGATCGTCGCCCTGCGCACCCCGCTGAAGCTGAACGGGTTCATCAACGGCAAGACGGTTTCCATCACGCGGGACAACCCGGCCGACACACTACATTTCGGCAAAGAAGTGAGCCTGAAGGTCTACGACCGGCACGAGATTGCCGCCGGGCAAAGCCGCTACCAGATCGCGCAGCAACCGCGCTACGCCCGCGTTTCTGAACTGCAGCTCGACCGGCGGGGAGACCTGCTGTTGCTGATCAACGGCATGCCGGTGATCCACATCGAGCTGAAGAAGAGTGGTGTGCCGGTCAGCCAGGCCTACAACCAGATCCAGAAGTACGCGCGTGAGGGCGTGTTCACCGGGCTGTTCTCGCTGGTGCAGATCTTTGTGGCCATGGAGCCTGGGGAGGCGCTGTACTTCGCCAACCCTGGGCCGGAGGGCAAGTTCAACAAGGACTACGCATTCCACTGGGCTGACTTTAACAATGAGCCAGTCAACGACTGGAAGAGCTTCACCTCCAGCCTGCTGTCCATCCCAAAGGCGCACCAGCTGATCGGCTTCTACACCGTAGCCGACGAGGCCGACGGCGTGCTGAAGGTGATGCGCAGCTACCAGTACTACGCCGCGCACGCCATTTCCGACAAGGTGGCCAAGACCGATTGGAAAAACCCGAACCGACTGGGCGGCTACATCTGGCACACCACCGGCTCGGGCAAGACCATGACGAGCTTTAAGTCGGCCCAGCTCATCGCCAACTCCAAGGACGCCGACAAAGTGGTGTTCCTGCTAGACCGGGTGGAACTGGGAACGCAGACGCTGAAGGCCTACCGGGACTTTGCCGGTGACAGCAACCAGGTGCAGGCCACTGAAAACACCGGGGTGCTGGTCAAGACGCTGAAGAGCACCGCACCAGCGGATACCCTGATCGTGACGTCCACCCAGAAGATGAGCCGGATCACGGATGACGCCGATGGCTTGAAGGCGCACGACCTGGAGATCATGCGCGGCAAGCGCATCGTCTTCATAGTGGACGAGTGTCACCGCTCCACCTTCGGCGACATGCTGGCCGACATCAAGGCGAGCTTCTCGGGCGCTGTGTTCTTTGGCTTTAGCGGCACGCCCATCCACAAGGAGAACGTTCGCAAGGACAACACTACAACGGATGTCTTTGGGGACGAACTGCACCGCTACAGCATTGCCGACGGCATCCGCGACAAGAACGTTCTGGGCTTCGATCCTTACCAGGTTCTGACCTATCGCGACCGCGACCTTCGACTGGCAGTGGCGTTGGAGAAGGCCAAGGCGTCGTCCGTGGCTGAGGCGCTGGCGGCCCCAGCGAAGAAGAAGGCCTTCAACCGGTACATGAACGACGTGCCGATGGCAGGCCACGTCGATGCAGCGGGGGAGTACCAGTGCGGCATTGAGGACTACTTGTCGAACGCCCAGTACGAGCGCGACGAGCACCACCACGCCGTGCTGAGGGACATCGCTGACAACTGGGAAGTGCTGAGCCAAGGAGGGAAGTTCCACGCCATCCTTGCCACCAGCAGCATCACTGAGGCGATCGTCTACTACCGCCTCATGAAGGCGGAGTGCCCCACGCTGAAGATCACCGCGCTGTTCGACCCGCACATCAGCGATGACGACACCGGCGGTACCGATCCGGCCTTCAAGGCAGCCGGGCTGGAAGAGATTATCAAGGACTACAACGCCACCTATGGTCAGAAGTTCGACATGGGAAGCCATGCAAACTTCAAGAAGGACCTGGCCGCACGTCTGGCCCACAAGGCCCCCTACATCCGGGTCGAGGCCGAGCCGGAGAAGCGGCTGGATCTGCTAATCGTGGTGAACCAGATGCTGACCGGCTTCGACTCGAAGTGGGTCAACACGCTGTACTGCGACAAGCTGCTGGATTACGAGACCCTCATCCAGGCGTTCTCACGCACCAACCGGCTGTTCGGGCCAGACAAGCCATTTGGCACGATCCGCTACTACCGCAAACCGCACACGATGAAGCGCAACGTGGGTGCGGCGGTGAAGGTGTACTCTGGCGACAAGCCCATTGGCCTCTTTGCCGACCAGTTGCCCCGGAACCTGGAGCGCTTGAACGACTGCTTCACCGAGATCAGTGCTCTCTTCAGCGCGGCGGGCATCACCGACTTTGCCAAGTTGCCCGACGACTTGGCAGCGCGGGCGGTCTTCGCAAAACATTTCAACCGGTTCAGCGCCATCTTTGAGGCCGCCAAGATTCAGGGCTTCACCTGGGACAAGACGGTCTACGAGTTCGACACGGATCCCAAGCAGTCTATTGCGTTGGCGATCACGAAGCTGCAGTACCTGACGCTGCTGCAACGCTACAAGGAACTAGGGGCAGGCGGTGGCGGTGCCGGCGAGAGCATCCCGTTCGACATCGACAGCCACATCACCGAGATCGACACCGGCAAGATCGACGCGGACTACATGAATTCGCGTTTTGCCAAGTACCTCAAAGAGCTGCAGAGCGGCGACGGGGCATCCAAGGAGACAACCCTAGCCGAGTTGCATCGGTCGTTCACATCGCTCTCGCAGGAGGACCAGAAGTTAGCCGAGATTTTCTTGCACGACATCCAGCGCGGCGATGTGCAGATCGATCCCGCTCGGACCTTCCGCGACTATCTTATGGATTACAAGACGGCCGCAAAAGGTAAAGAAGTAGCGGCTATCGTTTCAGCTTTGGGGGTGCATGCAGCGAAGCTGATTGCTTTGATGAGCACTCATCTCACGGAAGCAAATCTCAATGAGTACGGTCGGTTTGATGATCTTAGGGGCACAGTAGATCAAGAAAAAGCAAAGGCATACTTTGACGGTCTTGAGGGTGTTTCACTTCCAATCTTCAAGGTCAAAATCAAGGCTGCCAAGCTTCTGAGCGACTTTCTCCTACGGGGTGGTATTGAGGATAGTTAGTGGGTTCAGAGCAAAACAAAACAAGACTCGGAGATGAAACTCTGCGCAACATCACTTTCACTGCACCGAATGAGAACATTGGTATTCCTGTCGGTATTCCACAGGTAAAACCCAACCGCTAAAAACATAGAAAATTCATATGAATATGCGGCTTTTTCAAATTACCCCGGCCCACCACATCTATGCTCACTCCTCAGTAAAGTAATCACTATCCAGCTGCTTAACTTCATACACCTGCTTGATACTCACCCCCAAGTTGTTCTCCACCATCAATCGCGCCAGCTCAACACCGTCGATCAGCACCACTTTAATATCCAGCCCCAACGCTGCAGAACGGGCGCCCTCTGAGAAATCCGACGTAGTAATGAACACGCCTTTGCGCGCACGCTGGCGTGTCAAAGCACCGATAAATTTGTCGATTTCCGGGCGGTGCACAGTGTTGGTCCAGCGCTTGGCCTGCAAATAGATCACGTCTAGGCCGAGCTTGTCTTCTTTGATAATCCCGTCGATCCCATCATCATTGGTCGCCTGGGTCGCCTTGCCGGCCTCTTTGCGCGAGCCGCCGTAGCCCATAGCGATCATAAGATCGACCACCAACTGCTCAAAGAAACTGGGTGTCGCTGCCCGCACTTGCACTAACAGCTCTTCTGCGAGTGACTGCAGCAGTGCCTGATGCGCCTCTGCCAACTGCTCGTCAGGCGTCGTTTCGGCAACACCAACATCTACCAAGGCGGGGGTTTCAAGCTCTTGCGGTTTAGCGGTATGGAAGTCTGCGAACTCGGGGAACTGCTTCAACCAACTAACCGTGATGCGCTCCGGGCCATGAGCCAAAGCACTAAGGCCCCGCGCTGTAATCTGCACCATCCCCTTGGTCGGGATGCACAGCAATCCCGCCTTATTCAGATAGGTACGCGCCCAGCCCACGCGGTTGTTGATGACTGTCTGATGGCCGGAGGGCAGACGCTCCTTGCGCTCGTCCTCGGTCAGTTGAAACTGCTCGGCCACATGCACGCGCACCTCGCTCAGTGGCATCGGCGCACCATTCTGCACAGTGGCCAGCACAGGCCGCATCACACTTTGAAAATCAGGAATTGCCATCGTTGCACCCCATCCTTGCTAGCCGCGCTCAGGCACGGCGCATAACGCTCTCATCAAATAGCGTCTAGCTCGCCCAATTAATCAAAGACGTCCACCGAGCGCTCTACGCTTTGCTCTCATCGAGAGCTAAAGGAGCAGCCGCACCATCCGCGCAGCAATACATGAACTCACTCCCCCATCAACGCAGCCATCAACGTAGGATCATAATCCGGCCCGTCATAGCTAGCCGGATGCAACAACGCCAGCCCAGCCTTCTGACACCGCTTCCACCCCGAATGCAGGTTATTCACCAACGCCTCCGTCTGTGCGATCTCACTCTCAGTAGCCCCAGCATGCTCAGGCCGGTTGTAGAGCCCTTCGAAGAAGTCTTCACACTCAGGCTCGTCGCCCATGATCTCGCGTGATTCCGCCAGGCTGTCGTACGCATCCCGACAAGCCTCGCGCAACTCATCAGCATGAGCGCGGAAATCGTCATCGTCCCAGTCTTCAAACTCTGCGCGCAAAAATTCGGGTACTTGGCTCAACGACTTGAAATGGCGGGCGCCGCGATCATGGCGAATGAACGTCTCGAAGAATTCCTCGTCGCTGAAGCTCTTGCCAGAAGGCGGTAGCCAACCTGCTTCCTGGTTGTCTCCATACGCGCTGCGCACGTGCTCAGCCAGCAACGCCAAGTAGGTTGCAACATCGGTCCCGGCGAAGATGCGCAACTGCTCGTCCTTCAGGCGCTCGAAGTCATCGTGGCGTTTCTCATACGCCGCTGCGACTTCGTGCGCGCGCTGTTTTGCTGTTTCAAACCAAGCGGGGGCGGCTGCCATGCCTTTGTCCTCGAAGATGGGATTCTTAGGGCTACAACACTAAGTCGGCCAACGGCGCCGTTAATCCAGGCTAAGCCAGGGTTTCAATTCTGCGCGGTTCGCCAGCACCAGTTGCTGAGCTTCCGGCCGGGCGTCATGCAGGTTGGGGTTTACGTGGAAGCGTTTGACCACATACTTGGCCAACGCCTGCGAGCTCTCGACTACCAGCTGTCCGTCTGTCATGGCGTAGTCCACTTCAATGATCGCGCGTTGGGCTGGGGTCAAGCGTTCGTCCGGCTTGAAGATCACGTTGATTTTGCTGTTCCACTCCAGGTCTTGGTCACTGCCGTTCTGGGTTTCGTCGTCGAGCAACTCTGGCTCGCCTCGGAAACGACTCAGGACAAAGTCGCGGTACTCACGGTTCTTCTCGCAGTAGGCGCGCACGTGCCAGCGCATCCCGGTGTAAACCAGGGTGTGCGGGGCGATCGTGCGTCCTTCCACTTCGGGGGTTTTGAAAGACACGTACTCGATGTCCAGCCGCCGCTTCTCTCGGCAGGCCTTGAGCAGGGGCCGCAGTACTTCGGGGCGCACTGAACGATCCGGCACCTTGAGCACTTCGGTATGGGCGTAGGCCAGGTTCAGCCCTTCGATATGCGGTGCGCGCTCATCGTTGTGGTTGAGTAGGTCCAGGTAGGCACTGGCGCTGTCATCGATGAACAGTGGCTTGAATTGCCGTGTCGGGACGTAGCCTTTGATCTGCTTGTCGTAGACGAGGTTTTTCGAGGCGTAGTCGGTGATGTAGGTGTTGATGTCTTTCGATGCCTGCTGGCGGCTGATGCCGAAGCACTGCATCAAGTGGTTGGTGGTCAACCGGCCCTCCCACCAGACGACTGTTTCGATCAGGCGATAGCGCAGGGCGAGGTCCCAGCGTATTTGATCCAGGCTTTGAGTGCGTTTCATGGTGGACCCGAGATGAAGGGCAGCGATGCGCGACCAGATGAATGACGTGTCGTCAGATCCTACGTGTCGACTTATTTTCGATCAAGACCGCAAAGATATGTAAAGTAAGCAGTCATATCCACCAGATATACACAAGGCACGGCCAGCTGCCTCCCGTCCCCGCTCAGCCCAGGCGATCTGCGGCTCGCGTGATATCAAATAGCCTTTAGGCCGCCCTTGGCAAGCTGCTCGAAGCCAAACCCTACCTGCGCGAATCCTTTACCTGTACAAGTAGCCAATATAGACATGTAGTTTTTATAGACATATCGTTTGGCTTACCGGCAAACAGCCACTACTTAAGGAAGCGTCAAATGGAAACCCTGCAGCTGGCATTGCTTAGCCTTAGCGGCATCACTGTGTTGATTCTTGTGCTACTGCACTCGCGAGTGGGGGAGGTCTGGGACGTGGTGAAAAACGACAGGGACGCACAACGCACCGCTCGTATCCATGAGCACGAAAACAACGAGTTGCGCTCTGAGCTGCGTGCCGAGCGTGAGCTGGCGGGGCAACTGCGGCGGCAGGTTCAGGTTCTGCTGGGGGTAAATCCTGAGGGCTGAAGGGAGGGGGCGTTAAGCCCCCTGCCCCAAAACCACCGAGACAGAATCACCAACGGTGCCTGTTCTCCATAACGTCCTTCTTTAGCTTGAGCTTGTGGCTTTCATCAAGGCTCAGCCCTGGGTTCTCGGAAAGCGATCGTCTAACGGGGTAACGAAGATCGCCCGCTAACACCTGTTGAACCTCTCTGCTCAGGATCGGATTGCTGGCCAGCTTCACCCTGACCTCTTGTTCAGGGTCCTGGGCCAGACGCATTTGTATAGCAGCAGACAACCTCGGATGTTTGCTCAGCGTTGCCTTCAATGCGGCGCTCGCATTGGTCAACAACAAAAGCTGTTCACTCTCTGGTAGTTCTGGATGCTTGGCGAACGCCTGCTTGATGCTGCTTTTACCGTCTTCTAGCAGCTTGGCCCTTACCCGCGGCAGCAGCGAAGGGTTGAATATCAGGCCCGCCGCTACCGAAGCCAGGCGGTCACCCGCCAACTTGGTTTGCAGCGCCTCGCCCTTGGCACACGCCGCTAACGAGGTGCGCAAGTCATCGTCCAGCACATCCTCATCGATCAGGCGAATCAGCAGGTCTTGCGGCGCATTGCCGTTCAAGCAGGCCAGCTTGAACATGGCCGGGTCGTACAGCGGTTGGCCTTTGCGCACGTTGAGTCGAATCGACAGTACGTGCTCGGGGCAGCGCGGGTTGGCATACACCGCCTCCGCCACACTACGCTGCGCGTCCTTAGACAGCCTTTCCAATTGATCGCCCGGGCAGTCGGGGTTTCGCGCCACTTCCTCGCGCTTCACATGGTTAGGGTCAGCAGCCATCTTGATCATCTGCGCCACGCTCAGACCTTGATACTCGGATGCCGGACGCAGCTTGAGCTTTTCAAAGAGATCCTCGTACTTGGCGACCTGCTCACGCAAGGTTTCACGCAAGGGAATGGTGGAGCCAATAGCGTCCTTCAGATGCTTTTGCGTCAGCGCCCCGCCGTGGATGAACGCAGTGGCTACCGCCTCGTTGATCGAGTTCTCGATATCGGCACCGCAGTAATCCCGGCAGAGATTTACCAGCTCATCCATCTGCAAGTCAGCGACGTGCTGGCCCGATTTGCCCAGGTGGATGCCAAGGATTTTTTCTCGCTCAACGGGGTTGGGGAAGCCGACATAGAAGATCTCGTCGAAGCGCCCCTTGCGCAGCAATTCAGGTGGCAATGCAGTGATGTCGTTGGCCGTGGCGATGACAAACACGGCGCCGGTTTTTTCCTGCATCCAGGTCAGGAAATAGCCCAGCAGCCGGGCAGTCACTTCCGAGGCATTGCCACCGCCCATGCCGACAAATGCCTTCTCCAGCTCGTCGACCCAGAGAATGCAGGGGCTGACAGTCTCGGCCATGCTGAGCGCGCGGCGCATGTTGTGCTCGCTCTCGCCCACGTACTTGCCCAGCAGCGAGCCGATATCCAGGCGCAGCAGCGGCAATTGGAACAAGCCTGCCGCTACCTTGGCGGTCAGGGATTTACCACAGCCAGGCATGCCGGCGATGAGCACGCCCTTGGGCGTCTTGACGCCCTGTCGGGTTGCTTCGTCCAAGCGGCGGATGATGGTCGAACGTTGTTCAAGCCACTGCTTGAGGTTTTCCAGGCCGCCGATATCGCTGACGCCGGCATCGACCCTGACCATCTCCAGCACACCGCTCTTGACGATGATCTGCTCTTTCTCATGGAGGATGGTATTCAACGATTGTTCATCGAGCGTTGTCGTCTGCCGGCCAACCATTCTCAGTAACTGGGCCATCTCGCTGTAGGTCAGGCCACTTAGCCCAGACACCGCCAAGTCGCTGAGGTGATCCGGGACGAGCAGTTGCCCACGCGCCTCAACCTCGGCCAGCAAAGCTTTGATTTCGGCGCGGCTCGGCAATGGCAAAGGCAGGAGCGTTACCTGGGCCTCGATGGGCGGCGGGATACAGACCGCCTCCGAAACCAGAATGACCGAGCACTCGCCTGCGTGGTGGCGCTCGATCGAGTTCAACAACTGCTTGAGTCGGGCAACCGCGAGCGTGTTGTGCTCCAGCGCCAAGCGAGCGCCCTTGATGACGATCAGCGATTGCTCCAGGTCCGCATCCAGCAGCGCCAGCAAGGCGTGCTCCAGCTCGGTTTTGCTTGATTCCAGGTTGCTCAGCGGTTGCTTGTTGTCAAAGCCTACCCAGCCATAGCCAAGGTTCCATTCGTGGATGCGCTTGAGCTGGAGCTTTTGCTTGAGTCGGATCAGCAACTCATCGACACGCGCCTCTTCAGCGGACTGGATATAGATGGCGGGAGCACCAGCCAGAAAGTGCTCTTCTAACTGGACTTCAAAACCCTTTTTATCGGTCATCGGTCCGCCTCAACTAAACAGCGAAGAGAAGAAATTTCCCACACCGCGGGCGGCCTTCGCCCCCACATCTTTGACTACGTTGACCACGTTGCGAATAACCTTCCCTGCAGCCTCGACAACCTTTCGCCCGCCCTTCTCGATCAGCATGCCCACCGCTTTGCCGGCGGCCCGGCCAGCGACACCGCCAACCACACCACCGATAGCCGTCCCTCCCGGGCCGAACACGCTGCCTAACGCGGCGCCCCACGTAGCACCGAGCTGCGTGGCTTTCTCTTCAACTGCTTGAGCCAAAGACCGAGCAGCCACCATGGTTGCCTGCTCGATGGCGTTTATCGCGGTATCGGCGAGGATGTCGCCTTGCCCAAGCTGGTACAGGGCTTTGGCCCGCTCAAGGCCGATGTAAGTGGTAGTGGCGACTTGCTCGGCTTGCGCGTCGCCGGACACCCTCAGCCAGCCGCTTTTGGCAGCGACCATCACCCCACCGGACACTGCGACCTGGGCGCCAACATGCTCGGCCGACTTCAGCGAACTGTCGAAAAACGCTTGAAGCGCCGTGCTAGCGGGTGCGTTTTGCTCGCCACGCAGCCAATTCCAGGTGCGTTGCCCCAGGATGCGGGCGCCATGATACGAAGCGTTCAAAGCCGCATTGAGCAGTGCTTGGCGGTTGATGTCCTTGGCGATATCCAGCCGCGAGCTGTCATCCCAAACAGGCGGTTGCAGTTCGCCAACAACTGCCGAAGGGTTGCTGGCGATATCGCCGGAATCGAGTATTTGCGCCAGCGCCACATTGGCTGACGCCAGCATGCCCTGCACTTGGCCTGCGTAGTCGCTCAGCTTTAGCTCGGGGTTGTCCTGGGCATCCTGCTCCAGCTCCTTGGCCAGCCAATTGGCCGCGCTTTTTCCTTTGTCGAGGTGGCGTTGCAGCGAGGCTTTATGCTGGTTAGTGCGCGAGATCGAGTTGATCAGGGTAAGCGCGACTCGCTCGACTTCAGCGTTGTTTTGCCACAGATGCGGATACTTGTGAAATTCCTGGATGAGCCACTGATCCAGCGGCATTTCGCTGCGATGCTGGTCGTATGAGCGGATGAAGCTCCGGATGACTTCGACCGCCTTTGGCGCACTGCTGGGATCTGCGAATGCAAGCTGGCTGAACCGATCTGCTTGGCGCGTTTGCTCGGACTCTTCGAGAAGCCGTTGTGCCGTTGCATCCTGCGGGGAAAGTGCGTTTGGGGAGCTCATGACGGGCTGTCCTTGACCGGCTCAATAAGGAAAAAGGGGGTGATCCAACGATCAACCTGGGCGCCGCAACACTGGCAAGCGCCCGCTTACATCTCTACAGGAATGCTTTGACCAACAGCGTAACGACCACGCCCAGGTTCACAGCGAGCGCTGCACACACCCAGATAAAGCGCTGCTTGGACTGGCGCTGCACTCTCAGCGCCTGTGCCTGCTGCGCTGCAACTGCGCTGGCGATCTCATCGAGCTTGGCCAAGGTGTTCTGCTGAGCATCGGCGCTTTGCGCGCGGTGGGCTTGCAGGTCTGCAGACAACGCTTTGAGCGCCGAGCCCAGGTGATGCAGTTGCGCCGCGCCAAGCTTGCTCAAGCGCTCCTCAACGCCGGTAAGCGCCTCGCCAAGCTGACGGCTGCTTTCGACAACCTGCGCGCCAGCCTTCTCGAACCGGCCGTCTTGCGCGCCCTCAGCCTGCAGAACCATGGCTTCGATGCGCTTGGACACCTGGCGAACATTGCCCAGGTCATCGGCCAAGTCTTCGAACGCGCTGTTGAGCTTCTTCAGCTCCGAACGCAGGCTAAGCACGCTGGACTCGAAGTCGCCCTTGAGCGTCAGCGACAGGCCACCGCTCGCTTGGTCGATGCTGCGCTTCATCGGCGCATTGATGTGTTTTTCCAACAGCGCTGATAGCTCCTGATCAGCGGCAGCGATTTCGGCATCCAAGTCAGATCGGTCCATCAGAACTTCTTTCCTTCCAGCATTTTGTCGAGTTCGCCCAGCAGCACATGCAGGTAGAACACGTCATAGACCTGTTCTGTGGCATTGGCCGGACGGCGGATGGCTTCCCTGACGCGGTTGAGCTCTGCCTGGAAAGCTTCGAAGATGTATTGTTCGAACTTGTACGAGTGCTCCATGCTGAACTGCATGCGGGCCTTGAACTGCTGGTGGGCGTGTTCAAGGTGCTGACACTTGTCCTGCACTTGCTGGACTTCTGCTCGGCGCTGTTCAACAGCCGTGTTCATCACGACAAGCCGGCGCTGGTAGTCAGCGTTTTTGCGTTGGAAGACACTCTCCTGATGGTCCAGGTACTTCCGGATCGCCTGGGTTGCGGCTTCACTGTAGGCGCCGACGATTTTTTCGCTGGCCCGCTGGAGCATGCTACGGTCAGCGCGAAAGTTGTCACTTGACCACCAATAGCCGTCAGTCAGGTACTCGTTCATCTTTTGATAGAAGCTGCTCAGCGCGCTGGTATCGGGTGGCGATAGCTCAGCCAGGCGAAAATTGGCCTGACGCTGGGCGTGGCGCTCGCACATCGCCCGCCACTTTGCCTGGATGCCATTTTCGAACGCCACCGCCACCGACTTCAGCGCACTGACAGACTCTTTGGTAGTGGGCAAAGACTGGGTGAAGAAGCGCCGCACATCACTGCCTCTTTCCAGTTTTCGGTAACGGCGCAGGCGACGTTTCTGATGATTGAGAACGACGGCTTCTTTCTGGAACTTGGTGCGTAGCTCCTCTACCTGGCCAAGCGTCTCCCGCGCGTGGCGAAGATCATTGTCCAGTGCGACCTTGTGCGCCTGGTAATGAGCGTGCTCGCGCTCGAGCCTGGCATCGATCAAGGTTTTCATCTTGAACGCAGAGGCCAGCCGGCCGTAGGGGCTAGCCGACTCGGTAATGCTCATCAACAGCTCACGGCGCAACTGCTGGATCAGCTCGACGGCAGCCTGATGGTAATCCGGCGTCGCGCCAAGGCTGTGCAACGAGTCGCCGAACTCCAGCGGGTACAACATCGCTTCGACCGGCTTCGGTGGCTTGTAGTCATGGGTACCCAGCTCTTGGTAGAGCTTCGCCCTGACCTGCTCCAGCGTGCGCGGCGCTTGCCCGAACCAGGTTTTGAAGCTGGCTGGCGAAAAGGTGTAGGAGAGCACCACCCGGTAGCGGTTGGGCTGCAGCATCCAATCACCCAACGCCGCCAACTTGAGCTTGTTGGGGTGCAAAAAGCCCAGATCGTCCGCTCGCCCGACCAACAGGATCAGGTCAGCGGTGGCCACATACTTCTCGGCCACGCGCGTGACCTGGGCTTGTTCAGCCTCGTTGACCGCGTTGATGCCTGGAATATCGAGAATGCGCAGGTCCAGGCTCAGTGCCTCGCCCGCGCCTTGCTCGAAGAACATCGCTGGAAGCCGCACCGAGAGCACGTCTACCGACTGTGCCCGGCCTTCTTCCAGCTCGGTGCGTATCGCAGAGAACCGCAAGCGTGCAGCGTCGTCGTCCAAAGGCTCACTGCGGTCGCCGATGTACCAACTGTCATTGCTCGAGCGGCCATACCGAATCGCGCAAGCCGTCGAAGACTTGCCCATGCGTTGCTCGCCGCGCAAGACACTGGACGCCCGCGCCAAAGCCTGCCCGGTGATGCCGAGCAGGTCGAGGATCAGCGTGGTCTTGCCGACCTGGGTCGCGCCATAGACCGCGACCGTCACATGGCTGGAGCGGTTGAAGTCGCCAGCCAGGCTCGGGTCGATCTCGTTGATGAAGCGCTGATACGCATCGTAGGCCCAGCGATAGCGGTTGGCGTACTTTTCAAGCCACATGGCGGCTTTGCGCGTCATCGATAGCTTTGACCAAGTTGACCCGCGCATGCTCCAGGCGGCTCAAGCCACGCGCCAGGGCGTCCTTGACCGTAAGGTCGGCGCCCAGGCCATAGGCCACCCGCAGGTTGCGCACCAGGCGCTCTTCGAGGCTCTCCATCAGATCGTCGTAGAGTTCGAGGCCCTTCTTGATATGGGCCTCGGCGAACTGGTTGAGGCTCTCGGCGATAAAGCCTTTGCGCGCAGCGTCGTAGCGCTGCACTTCGGTGGCACCGCGGTAGGCGACGAAACCGAGGGTAATCGCCCCAGCTGCCGCCATGGACAGCGATGCGCCCAGTGACGCCGCTGCCGTCTGGCCGCCCGTCAGCGTGCCGGCGATGGCCGGGATGGTGTCGATCGAGCCGTCGATAACCACATCGACCGCGAGGATAGCGGCCAGGGTGTTGAGCAGCGGCTTGGCTGATGCCGTGACCTTGGGCAGGTCTTGCTGGATGGACGATGCCAACTTGGCGAAGTCGAACGCTTCCAGTTCGGTACGGGCCAGCTCAGGGGTGCGGATGGCGACCGCCTGGTTGAGGCGGAAGTACTCCATGGTCATTGCCGGCAGTGCTTTGAGCACGTTCTCGACATGCGGCTCCTTGAAGCGCGCAGTACTGTCGGTTGTCGCTACGCCCTTGGACAACAGCAGGCGCAAATCATGATGCAGCTGCTGCGCGTCGACCGAAGGCACATCGAGAGCCGCGCCGTCGTACCCCAATAGCTTATCGAGGCCTTCGTGCTTGATCGCGGCGAGCTGGGTCGAGCTGATCTCCTGGATGCCGAGCTCTTTCGCGGACATGTCCGAGATCGCCAGGTAATCGCTTTCCAGCGGCGATTGCAGGGTGCTGGAGCCGTTGCACCAGCAGTCGATGATTCTCGACCTGAAGCGGGTTTCGTTTTCACCAGACTGCAGGGTGAGGAAATTGGCTGCATGCCGGAGTTTGTTGGTGAACCCCTCCTCTTCCTCGTTGTAGCGCTTTTCGGCAATGTCTTTGACTTGCCCAAGGTAGCTATTGGTGTGCTCACGCAGCCTTTTCGCATAGCGGTTGCGATAGCGCTCGGAGGCTTTGCTGAACACCTCTTGCATGCGCTCGGCCTGACGCTCGGTCAGGTGTTCGCTGATGCTTTGAGCGTCCAGCTCACTTTCCAGAGCCGCCTTGATCGTGGCCAACTCGGTATCCAGCAGCTTTTCTAGCTCACGCAGCCGCCCCGCATCGGAGCCACCTGCGGACAGCGCGTACTTGTTGATGATCTGGATGAGCTGGCCGGTCCAGGTCGAGCGGTAGGTTTCGTCACCCACGCCGGTGAAGATCACCCGGTCTTGCTCGTCGGAGCGAATCTGGAACACCTCAGCCACGGTTGCCGCCAGTTCATCCATCTGCTCTGGCGTGAGGGTTTCGGTCTTGGTCACGGCGATGGTGGGCTTGCGATCGGGGAAGTAGCGCGCGACCAGATCGTTGAGGATCAGCTTCTGGCTGTTGTCAGCGACGCGGGTACGGTCGGTGACCAAAATGCTCCCCAGCGAGTGCACCAGGGTGTGGCGCATCAAACCCTGCCATTCGACGTTGTCCGGATTGAGCATTTCGTAGCCTGGAAGCAACACGAAGCCACAGCGCTCTCCTGCGAAGTACCGGCGTGGCACGTAGAGCTTGGGGAACAGGCAGTCCAGGTTGCCGGAGTTATCGTAGCCGCTGATCAACGCTCGGAACGCGTCCTGGCTGATCTGTTCTTCCTGCTCGTTGCCTTGGCCATCGTATTTGACGACAACGGCATAGGGCGCGTCGCATTCCTTCTCGAGGATGAACACCGGTACACGCTCGCCGCGGCCTTGGTTGTCGGCCAGCCAGCCTTCATCGAGCTGGTACAGCTCGCGCACCAGACGCGTTTTACCAGCGCTTTGGCTGCCCGCTACGCAGATGTAGTAGACCGAAGACAGCTCACGGGCGATGCGCAGCTTGCGCAGGATCGAGACCAGCGCAGGCCTGGGGTTGCTCCGGGTCTTCAGTTCGGCTGAGATCTTGAGCACGCCAGCTAGCGCATTTTCCATGTCTTTGATCAGGGGGGCTTTCATCAACTACTCCTGTTGAAGCTTGCGCAGTG
This sequence comes from Pseudomonas sp. BT-42-2, assembly GCF_025847435.2. Lineage (NCBI taxonomy): Bacteria > Pseudomonadati > Pseudomonadota > Gammaproteobacteria > Pseudomonadales > Pseudomonadaceae > Pseudomonas > Pseudomonas sp. BT-42-2. Next base: position 20,151 of record NZ_JAOYTM010000021.1, on the reverse strand, counting down.
TCTGGCTGAGGTCATCGGCTTGGGAGGGGATTTCTTGATGACGTGATAGGCGCCATGATGGCCATTAGCCCACTGACAATTCAAGTCAGTCATTAGCCATACACCCCCTGAAAAACAAAACGCCCGATGCGCGGCATCGGGCGTTTTCAGGCCTCAGGTGCGGCGCCCTCAAGCCATCGGCTTACGCAACAAAATATCTACCGCAAAAACCCCCAGCACCGTCCCCGAGACCCATCGCTGGGTACGCATAGCCGAAGGCCGCTCTGCCAAGAAGCGACTGACCCTCGAAGCCGCCAGTACGATCAGCCCGTTCACCGTCACGGCAATGACGATCTGCACCAACCCCAGCTGCAGAAACTGCTGCAAGGTCGAGCCTTGAGAGGGGTCGATAAACTGCGGAATCAGTGCCGAGTACATCAAGGCGATCTTGGGGTTTAGCAGGTTGGTGACCAAGCCCATGGTGAACAGCCGCCGTGGCGAATGCGGGGGCAGCTCTCGTGCTTGGAACGGTGAGCCGCCATTGGGCTTGAGCATGTTCCAGGCCAGATACCCGAGGTAGATGCCCCCGGCGACTCGCACTACGTCATAAGCCAGCGGTACGGCCTTGAACAAGGCCGCCAGCCCCAGCGCCGCTGCGACCAGATAACACACGAAGCCCAGGGCCACGCCTGCAAGCGAAATCAACCCTGCCAGGCGCCCTTGGGAAATCGCCCGGGAGGTCAGGTAGACCATATTCGGCCCTGGTGACAGGACCATGCCCAGGGCGATGATCGCCACCCCAACCAGGCTCTCGATTGGCATCATAAACGTACTCCCTCATCCTTGGGTTTATCGGCCACCGTCGGCGCCTCGCGCCACTTTTCACCCCGCTAGAAGAGGTGTTGGGCGCGCTGGGCGGCTGGCCGAATCATAATTTCGTCAGTCTTCACATGCGCCGCAAATTCAGCGTTAGACACTATCACCAGTGCCCCATGCTGCCCAGTCAGCGTACGTCTCACGCTAGGGTAAATGGCCTTGTCTATTTAAGCGCCAGCCTGCTTGCACTTCAGCTAGCTGCAGACTGGCGTGCGTTCGAGCAGGGCTCGTTCACCTGCGGCAACGGCCGCCGCAACAGCACACCAACCACCACGGCAAAGACCAGGGCAACAACACCTGCCGTCAGCAACACCGCCTCAAACCCACCCACAAACGCCCCCCGAGCCACCGGCGCCACCACCGCGCGCAACCCAGGCTCAAGCAAAGCCAACGCCGCCGGCAGATCCCCCGCTGCCACTCGCGTAGCCATCTCCCCGACTTTATCCACAGCCTGCGGCGCCACCCCAGCCATCGCCTCGCGCAGCAACTGCCCACTGCGCGCCGCCAAAATCCCTCCCAGCACGCCAATCGCCAACACGATCGCGCCAAACCGCGTAGTGGTACTCAACCCCGACGCCATCCCGGTGCGTTCACGCGGCACACACGCCATGATGTTTTTCTGCGTATCGCCATTGAGCAGCCCCGCGCCAGCCCCCAGCACCACGCTTGCCAGGGCGAAGCCAAGATAGCCACCCTGCCCCGCCGCCCAGGCACACAGCAAGTTCCCTGCGCCCACCAACACCAACCCCAGCGCGAACACATCAGCCGGCGCCATTCGCGCTGCCAGGCGCATCCCCCAGCGCGGGGTCAGCAGCATCGCCACCGCGAACGGCAGCATTCCTGCGCCAGCAGCCAGCGCCGACATCTGCAGGCCGTTCTGCAGGTACAGCGGCAGCAGGGTCATCATCACCTGGGCGCAGGCGGCGTAGGCGAACATGCCGAGCAAGGCGCCGATGAAGCGGCCACTGCGCATCAGTCGCAGGTCGATCATGGGCCTGGCCTGGGCGCGCTCTACCCCTACGAACAGGGCGAACAGCACGGCGGCAATCAGCAGGCGGCCGAGCGTGGTGGTGCTGTCCCAGCCGACCTGGTTGGCGTCGATCAGCGCCCAGATCAGGCAGCCCAGGCTGGCGGCGAAGGTCAGGCTACCGAGGGGGTCGAGGCGGGCTGCGGCGCTGTCACGCGATTCCTCCACGCTGTGCATGACCATCGCGCCGAGTATCACCACCAGCGGCAGGTTGATGTAGAAGATCCAGCGCCAGCCCAGGGTGCTGGCGATCAGGCCGCCGAGCAGGGGCGCGAAGGTGATGGTCGCGCCCATGCAGGCGCCCCAGAAGGCCCAGGCGCGCATGCGTGCTTCGGGCTCATGGAAGCGGTTGCCGATGGCGGCCAAGGCGGCGGTGAGCAGCATGGCGGCGCCGACACCTTTGGCGGCCCTGGCGAGGTCGAGGAACAGCAAGTCGGGGGCGGCGCCGCAGGCCAGTGAGGCGATGCCGAATACTGCCAGGCCGAGCATCAGCATGCGCCGTCGGCCGAAGCGGTCGGCCAGGCTGCCGGCGGGTAGCAGGCAGGCAGCGAAGGCCAGCAGGTAGGCGCTGACCACCCATTCGATGTCGGCGAACGAGCCGGACAGGTCGCGGGCGATGCTCGGCAGGCTGACGGCGACGATGTTGGTGTCGAGGATGATCAGGGCGCAGACGGCCGAGGCGGTGAACAGGGTGAAGCGGGCGGAGGCTGGGGTGGGCATGCATGGCTCCTGGGAAGGGGCTGAGGGGTGCCATGGGGTCAGACGTGTGCTGATCTGTCTTGGGGCCGCTTTGCGGCCCTTCGCGGCGGTTCGGCGCCCCGACAAGCCCGCTCCCACAGGATGCGCATTGCTCTGCAGATCAGCGCTGTACCTGTGGGAGCGGGCTTGTCGGGGCGCCGAACCGCCGCGAAGGGCTGCAAAGCAGCCCCAAATCTGACGCCACTCAATCTTGCCCCGCTTTGGCCTCTCATCAGCATTCATGTGGCCGGTCGCCGTAACTCGTTGCCACGGCGCCAACCCTCTAGTGTTACCTTCACCATAACGTTGTCCGGCCTCGTGCTTATTAGCCACAGAGGCCTGCGTCATTACCCAACAGGTAACGAGCCTTCATGGAAATCCGCCACTTCCGCTACTTCCTCTGCGTCGCCCAGCATGGCCATTTCACCCGGGCCGCTGAGCAGCTGGGCATTGCCCCGCCCACCCTCAGCCGGCAAATCCAGGACATGGAGCGCGAGCTGGGCGTGCGGTTGTTCGAGCGCAATCAGCGCGAGGTGAACCTCACGGCGGCAGGCCAGGCGCTATTGCTTGAGGCCGAGCAGGCGGTGCGCCAGTTCGATGCGGCGCAGTTGGGCGCGCAACGGGCCGGGCGTGGTGAGAGTGGCTTGATCGAGTTGGGCTACGTGGCCTCTGCCGCCTACTCGGGGATACTCCAGGCGCAGGTGACGCGCTTCAGCGCAGCCCACCCCAACGTGCGCATGAACATCCGCGAAACGCCAATGGTCGATCTGCCGGCCCAGGTGCGCGATGGCCAACTGGACATCGCCTACGTGCGCTCGCCCATGGAGTTGCCGGATGAGCTGGACGCCATCGCCCTGCATCAGGAAGGTTTCGTCCTGGCGCTGCCGGCCAGTTCGCGGATCAATGAGTTGAAGAGCATCCCCGCCTCGCGCCTGGCCGAGGAGACGTTCATTCTCCCCGAGCAGATTTCCGGCACCCTCGAAGTGGCCAGCCTGGGTGGTTTCGAGCCGCGCCTGGGGCCGCAGCCGGGAAGCCTGGTGGCGGTGATTACCTTGGTGTCGCTGGGCCAGGGGGTGGCGATCGTGCCAGAGTCGGTGGTGGCGCGGATTCGTCTGCCGCAGGTCACTTACCGGCCGGTGGAACACTGCCAGGCCAGCTCGTGGCTGAGTCTGATCCACCGGCGCTTCGAGAAGGCGCCAGCGGTGATGCGCTATATCGACAGCGCACGCCAAGTGTGAAACGGCAGGTGCAAAAAAAGGGCACCTGTCGCCAGATGCCCTCCTAGGTCTCAACGCCGCTCTAGCCGACCGAGCGCATGCCCACTGCTCGCTGGTGGCCGCGGGTCGTCACGATCCCGAGGAACGAGATGAAGATCGCTAGGCTCAAGGTGGCGGTCACTTCCGCCCGGTGCTCTTCGGTATACATCATCACGCTCAAGGCCCCAGCGATGAAAATGATCACCGCCCAGGTCAGCCAGGGGAACAGCCACATGCGGAACTTGAGCTCGGCGTTCTCCCGCTCCAGGCGCCGGCGCATGCGCAGCTGGGAGATGGCGATGACCATGTACACCAGCAAGGCGATGGCGCCGGAGCTGGCCAGCAGGAACTCGAACACGCCCTTGGGAGCGAAGTAGTTGAGGATGGCGATGGCCGCGCCGATCAACGTGCTTCCGAACACAGCAGCGCGAGGCACGCCAACCTTGGAGGTGTTTTTCAGCATCGCCGGGGCATCACCACGCTTGGCCAGCGAGTACATCATCCGCGAGGCGATGTAGATCGATGAGTTCATGCAACTGGCCACTGCCACCAGCACCACGAAGTCGACCATGAAAGCGGCGTTGGGGATGTTCATGATCTCCAGCGCGCGTTGGTAGGAGCCCACCACCGCCAGTTGTGGATCGTTCCACGGCACCACCGAGATGATCACGAAGATCGACAGGATGTAGAAGGTGCTGATCCGCCAGATCACCGAGCGGGTGGCCTTGGCGATGTTGCGCGAAGGGTCGCTGGATTCGGAGGCGGCGATGGTCACCGCTTCAGTACCGATGAAGCTGAACATCACGGTGATGAACGCGCCGATTACCGCCGACCAGCCCTTGGGCGCGAAGCCGCCGTATTCGTCCACCAGGGTGCTCAGGCCACTGACTTCGCGGTTGGGCAACCAGCCCATCAGGGCAGCGAAACCGAGGCTGATGAAGCCGAGGATCGCCGCCACTTTGAGAATCGCGAACCAGAATTCGAACTCGCCGTACTTGGCCACGCTGAACAGGTTGGTCCCGGCCAGCAAGACGATCGACAGCAAGGCAAAGATCCAGCTGTCGACCTGGGGGAACCAGGCGTTGAGCACATGCCCGGCGGCCAGCGCTTCGATGGGAATCACCAACACCCAGAACCACCAGTACAGCCAGCCGATGGTATAGCCGGCCCAGCGGCCAATGGCCTGGTCAGCGTAGGTGGAGAACGAACCGGTGTCGGGATGGGCCACGGCCATTTCGCCGAGCATGCGCATGACCAGGACGACCAAGGACCCGGCCACGAAGTAAGAGATTATGGTGGCTGGGCCGGCTGCTGCGATGGCATGTCCGGAGCCGACGAAAAGCCCTGCACCGATAATGCCCGCGATGGACAACATCGTTACATGGCGTGGTTTGAACCCTTGCGCGAGGTTACTACCATCAGATCCCACGGTGTTCATTGATCTTGTTCTCTTTTTGCTGACACAAGGAAAAGGGGGCAGGCGTAGGCGAAAATAATCTCCTTTGCAAACAATGGGTAGGCACGTAACTCGCGCTCTGTTGTTGACCTTCTACACGCTTTATCGAGCAACGCGCCAGCTGAATTCCGGGTCCATTTAAGCCGCCTGGGGCGGGTGGAAATTATTCGAGAACGCCTCAGAGGTGCGCGATCACGACAGGGGCTGCTCAATCGCGCCAGATGTCGCCAATGGCGTGTCTGTTTGCGGCATGGGGCTGTTTGGAGGTTCTGTTTTTCAACTGGGTGTGCTGGGAGTTTGTGCTGGCCTCTTCGCGGGCAAGCCCGCTCCCACAGGTCCCGCGCAGATTTCAGCCCAGCGTTGAGCCAGTTTTGACTCAACACACCCACTGCAAACCCTACAAACCCTGTGGGAGCGGGCTTGCCCGCGAAGAAGCCAACACCGATCTGACTGCCGTACCCATAAAAAAGCCCCGGTCTCCCGGGGCCCCGTTGCTCAGGCGTCTGCCTACGCCTGTCCGGTACGCTCGAAGCGCCGGGCCAGCAACAGGTAAGCGAGGATCCCCAGCACGCCGTGCGCAGCGACGAACCAGAGAGCGTTATCGAAAGAACCCGTGCTGGCCACCACGTAGCCAATCACCAGCGGGGTGATGATCCCGGCGATGTTGCCGATGCCGTTGAACACGCCACCACACAAGCCGACCATCTTGCTCGGCGCCACGTCCGACAGCACCGCCCAACCCACCGCTGCCAGGCCTTTGCCAAAGAACGCCAGGGTCATCAGCATGATCACCGCAGCATTGCCATCGACATAGTTGGCCAGCACCAGGCTGGTCGACAGCGCCATGCCGATCACGAACGGGGTCTTGCGCGCTCGGGAAGGGTGTACACCACGGCGGATCAGCCAGTCGGAAATGAACCCACCCAAAATGCCACCGGTAAACCCGCAGATCGCAGGCAACGCGGCAACCCAGCCGGCTTCCATGATGGTCATGCCGCGGCCTTTGATCAGGTAGATTGGGAACCAGGTAATGAAAAAGTAAGTGAGCGCAGTGATGCAGTACTGGCCCAGGTACACCGCCCACAGGTTGCGACTGGTGAACAGCTGCAGTACCTCGGCGCGGGTCAGTTTGCTCTTGGCGGTCTTGCGCTCGCGCTCCAGGTCGACCAGCGCGCCGCCCTCGCGCATGTACTGCAGCTCTTCGCGGCTCAACCCTGGCGCGCTGTGCGGTTCATGGTAGAGGCGGAACCAGACCACACTCAGCAGCAGCCCCAATACCCCCATCCAGATGAACACCTGCTCCCAGCTAAGGGCGTGAGTCATCCAGGCCATCAGCGGCGCGAACACCACCACGGCCATGTACTGCGCCGAGTTGAACAAGGCCGAAGCGGTGCCGCGCTCACGGGTCGGGAACCAGCAGCTGACGATCCGCGAGTTGGCCGGAAACGCCGGCGACTCGACCAGGCCGAGCATGAAGCGCATGGAGAACAACGCCACCGCCGCCGAGGCACCGGCCAGGCCCATCCAGCCCACCGTGCCTTGCATGAGGGTGAACAGCGACCAGAGGATCAGGCTGATGCCGTACACCCGCCGTGCGCCGAAGCGGTCGAGCAGCCAACCGCCGGGCACTTGGCCGAGGGCGTAGGCCCAGGCGAAGGCTGAAAAGATCATGCCGAGCATGACCGGGTCCAGGCCGAGGTCCTTGAGCACCTCGGTACCGGTGATCGACAGGGTGGCGCGGTCGGCGTAGTTGATCACGGTGATGACAAAGATCAGCGCCAGGACCAGGAAGCGATGACGGCCTACGCTGGCCTGCACCAGCGGGGCGGCGGCGGATTTGCTGTTCATGATGACCTCTTGCTTCTCGGCGGAAGCGATTGTTCTTGTCGGGAGGTGAACGGCCCGGAGGCTGTGGGGTGTCTGCGGGGGGCTCAGGTGCGGGTGACTCGCTGCGGCGGTAGCTCGCCACGGAAACACGCGGCCAGGTTGTCGAGCACTATCTGGCCCATCTGCTGCCGGGTCTGCAGCGTGGCGCTGGCGCGATGCGGCTGCAGGCTGACCTGGGCCAGATCACGCAAGGCTGGCGGCACGTTCGGTTCGTCGACGAACACATCCAGACCGGCGCCAGCAATGCGCTGCTCGCACAGGGCCTCGACCAGCGCCTGCTCGTCCACCAACTTGCCGCGGGCGACGTTGATCAAGTAACCCTGCGGCCCCAGCGCTTCGAGCACTTCACGGGTGACGATGGCCTTGCCGTCGTCGGCCGAGGCGGCCAGCACCAGAACGTCCACCGAGCGCGCCAGCTCGCGCAGATCGCTGACGTAGCGGTAGCCGGATTCGGGCTTCTCTTGCCGGTCGCAGTAAGCGATGCGCATGTCGAAGGCCGCCGCACGCCGAGCAATCGCCTGCCCTACCCGGCCCAAGCCGACGATGCCCAGGTCGATCCCGCTGACCTTGCGCGCCAGCGCCAGGTTGACCGTGCCCCACAAGCCATCGCGGACCAATCGCTCGCCCTCGCCGAGGCGACGCAGGGTGGCGATGATCAAGCCGATCGCCATGTCGGCCACGTCATCGGTCAGCACGCCTGGGGTGGTGGTGACATGAATGTTGCGCTCGGCGGCGCGGGCCAGGTCCACCGCATCGGTGCCGATGCCACTGATGGCGATGATCTCAAGCGCGGGCAACTGATCCATCAGTGCGTTGGGTAGGCCCTTGGCGCCGCCGGTGACCACACCACGAATCCGCCCACCGACTTCATCGAGCAGGCGCTGGGGATGCGCATGCTGATACAGCCGATGCACGCGGTACTCGCGCATCAGCACGTCGTCGATAGCGTCGGGGACGGGTTGGGTCAGCAGCAGGTCGATGGTTGCGCGATTGTCGTGAGGCATCGTTGGTGTCCGGCAGTGGAGGTGAATGACTCCGATGCTAGGACCGCGATCGATACAGGTCTAATATAGATAGTGGATCGAATAATACGGAAATTGAATGATGGAACTGCACCAACTGCGCTGCTTCGTAGCGGTTGCCGAAGAGCTGCATTTCGGCCGCGCGGCCGTTCGTCTGCACATGACCCAGCCACCGCTGAGTCGGCAGATTCAGCTACTCGAGCATTCGTTGGGCGTGTTGCTGCTGGAGCGCACCAATCGTCAGGCGCGGCTGACTCCGGCGGGGCAGAACTTTCTGGAGGATGCCCGGCGCATTCTGCAAATCGCCGAATCGGCCAGTCAGTCGGCCCGGCGTATTGCCCACGGCGAAGCCGGGCGGCTGACCTTGGGCTTTACCGCAGTCGGCGCGTACAGCTTGATTCCGCAGCTGTTGGTGCATGCTGCTGAAGTGTTGCCCGGCATCGACCTGGAGTTGAGCGAACGGGTCTCGCTCGGCCAGGTGCATGCGCTAGAGACGGGCATGATCGATGTCGGTTTCGTGCGCCAGGTGATGCCCAGCGCCCGTGTCGAATACGTGCTGATTCACCGTGAGCCGTTCGTCGCAGCGCTGCCCGCTGGTCATCCACTGGCAGCCAAGGCCGAACTCGGCCCGCACGACTTCGATCAGCAGCCGTTCATCATGTACAGCGAGAGCGAGGGGCGCTATTTCCATGACCGCATCGCCAACCTGTTCGCTCGCCATCAGGTGCAGCCGCAGTACATTCACCAGTTGGGGCAGACGCACTCGATCATTGGCCTGGTCAATGTCGGGCTGGGCATCGCGGTGGTGCCCGCGTCGGCGCAGGCACTGCATATGGAGCAGGTCGTGTTCAGGCCGCTGGTGCAGACTGGGCAGGAGGCGGAGATGTTCTTGGCGTATTGCAGCGATAACCCCAATCCGGTGTTGGCGGAGTTTGTCGAGGTGGCCCGGCGTTTTTTTGCTTGAGCGCTATTGTGTAGTGGCTTTACTGGCCTGTTCGCGGGCAAGCCCGCTCCCACAGGTGGTGGCGTGAGACCCGCGTTCTGTGGTGAGTCAAACATGGCCTCTTCGCGGGTGAAGAGGCCATGTTCAATAGCTTCAGCGCACCAGGCAAGGCCGCTTGTTATCGAAGCTCCAGCCCGGAATCAAGAACTGCATTGCCACGCTGTCGTCACGCGCGCCCAGGCCCATGTTGCGATAGCACTCATGGGCCTTGGCCAGCTGGTCTTCATCCAGCTCCACCCCCAGCCCCGGCCGCTGCGGCACGCGCACATGGCCGTCGACGATGCGCAGAGGATCGCGGGTCAGGCGTTGGCCGTCCTGCCAGATCCAATGGGTGTCGATCGCGGTAATCTCCCCCGGCGCTGCCGCCGCGACCTGGGTGAACATGGCCAGGGAAATATCGAAGTGATTGTTCGAATGCGAGCCCCAGGTCAGGCCCCAGTCGTGGCACATCTGCGCGACCCGCACCGAGCCTTGCAAGGTCCAGAAGTGCGGGTCGGCCAGGGGGATGTCCACCGACTGCAACTGGATCGCATGGCCCATCTGCCGCCAATCGGTGGCGATCATGTTAGTGGCGGTGGGCAAGCCGGTGGCGCGGCGGAACTCGGCCATCACCTCACGGCCCGAGTAGCCGTTTTCCGCGCCACAGGGGTCCTCGGCGTAGGCCAGCACATGGTGTTGGTCACGGCACAGGGCGATCGCCTCCTTGAGTGACCAGGCGCCGTTCGGATCGAGGGTGATGCGCGCTTCAGGGAAGCGCTCGGCCAAGGCGGTGACCGCTTCGATTTCTTCTTCACCGCGCAGCACGCCACCCTTGAGCTTGAAGTCGCTGAAGCCATAGCGCGCCTTGGCGGCCTCGGCCAAGCGCACCACCGCTTCCGGGGTCAGCGCCTTTTCGTGGCGCAGGCGCAACCAGTCATCGTCGGCCTCGGCTTCGTTGCGGTAGGCCAGGTCGGTCTGCTGGCGGTCGCCGATGTAAAACAGGTAGCCAAGCATCTTCACCGCTTCACGCTGCTGGCCTTCGCCGAGCAGCGCCGCCATCGGCACGCCCAGGTGCTGGCCGAGCAGATCGAGCAGCGCCGATTCGATGGCCGTGACGGCATGAACGGTAATGCGCAGGTCGAAGGTTTGCAGGCCGCGGCCGGCGGCATCACGCCCGGCAAAGGTCTGGCGCATGGCGTTGAGCACACGCTGGTAATGCCCGAGCGGCTGGCCAACCACCAGGCTGCGGGCGTCTTCGAGGGTCTGGCGAATGGTCTCGCCACCGGGCACTTCGCCCAGGCCGGTGTTGCCGGCGCTGTCGCGCAGTACAACGATGTTGCGGGTGAAGAATGGCCCATGCGCGCCGCTGAGGTTGAGCAGCATGCTGTCGTGCCCGGCCACCGGGATCACGCGCAGCTCGGTCACCACCGGCGTGCCGGTCTGCACCTGGCTGGCGCTGAAGGAGTCTTGGGTGCTGTGCATATTCATCTGGGTTGTCCTGCAGGTTCAGTGAGTCTGGCTCAACGCCGACTGCGGCTTGAGGTCATGGGAGGCGCTGTCTTTGGGGCGGGTGCGGACGAAGAACACCACGATCGCCGCCAGCACCGAGGTCACGGCCAGGCCATACAGCCCGCCCTGGATGGAACCGGTGTGCTGTTCGAGCAAGCCGAAGGTGGTGGGCGCGACAAAGCCGCCGAGGTTGCCCACCGAGTTGATCAAGGCGATCACCGCCGCGGCGATGCGGGCGTCGAGGTAGCCCTGGGGGATTGGCCAGAACAACGCCGAGGCCGACTTGAAACCGATGGCGGCGAAACACACCGCGACAAAGGCGAACACCGGCCCACCGGTGGTGGACATGAACATGCCGATGGCGGCGATGACCAATGCGCCAGCGACCCAGGCCTGCTGGAACTTCCAGCGCGCAGAACCGGCGGCGAAGGCATACATGGCGATGATCGAGATCAGCCACGGGATCGAGTTGAAGAAGCCGACCTGCAGATCAGACAGATCGCCCATGCGCTTGATGATGCTCGGCAGCCAGAAGGTCGCGGCATAGATCGTCAACTGGATGCAGAAGTAGATGCCGCAGAACAGCAGGATCTGGCGGTCCTTGAGCAGGCTCCAGGAGGAGGTCTTGACGACCCCGACCGCTTCGCGCTCACGCTGCTCGCGGTCGATGACCTCAACCAGCGCATCCTGCTCGGCACGGCTCAGCCATTTGGCATCGTGCGGCTTGGAGTCGAGCCAGAACCAGACGAAGAAGCACAGGCACACCGAGGCCATGCCTTCGATGAACAGCATCCACTGCCAGCCGTGCATGCCCAGGCCTTGGATCTGCATCAGTGCCCCGGCCAGGGGGCCGGAAATCAGCGAGGCGACCGCCGAGCCACTGAGGAAGATGGCGATTGCCTTGCCGCGTTCGGCGGCCGGCAGCCAGCGCGTGAAGTAGTAGATCACCCCCGGGAAAAACCCTGCCTCAGCCACGCCGAGCAAAAAACGCAGCACATAGAACTGGGTCTCGCTCTGGACAAAAGCCATGGCCGTGGCCACCAGCCCCCAGGTGAACATGATACGGGTCAGCCACAAACGTGCGCCGACACGTTGCAGGAGCATGTTCGAGGGGACTTCGAACAGCGCGTAGCCGATGAAGAACAGGCCGGCACCGAAACCATAGGCGGCGGCGCTGATGCCCAGGTCGCTCTCCAGATGCGGGCGGACGAAGCCGATGTTGACGCGATCCAGGTAGTTAACGATGAACATGATGACGAACAGCGGCAGGACATGGCGTTTGACCTTGGCCACTGCGCTTGCCAACACATCGTCGCGCCGGGCGGACGGATCGAGGGTGTCGTTCACTGTGGAATCTCCCACTAATTGTTTTTGTGCGGGTCGATGGATGTCGCGGCGGGAGGCAGTCCGCCTGGTTGTCTGACATGCCAGTGGCAAGAGAATATGCCCTGCGCAGTTGTACGACAAGAACGCAATCTGTCGTCAAAAGACAAAATACAAGCTGCTAAAACTGCAAAAATCGGTGAAATAGCAAGATATACAAAAAACCAGAGGGCGAGACTTCAGGGATCAGCCTTCAAAAAAAATCTGAGAAACTTACTTGTCATACAAGTGAGGGTGCTAATCTGGCCCTACTCACGCCGCACTTGTACGATCACCTTCGCGAGCAGCGCCATGACCTCAGCCGACAACCTCGAAACCTTGCGTAAACGCGGTCACAGCCGCGCCCATGACCTGGTCTCCAGCCTGACCCAGCAGATTCTCCTGGGCACCTTCAAACCTGGCGACAAACTGCCCTCGGAAAACAGCCTGGTGCGCGAGCATGCCGTCAGCCGCACTGTGGTGCGCGAGGCATTGTCGAAATTGCAGGCATCGGGGTTGGTCGAGCCGCGCCACGGTATTGGTACATTCGTGATTGAACGTCAGGCCCAGTCGGGCCTGCGCGTGGGCGCCGAGAATGCGGCCAGCGTGCGCGACCTGCTTGAACTGCGCATCGGTCTGGAGGGCCAGGCTGCGGCGCTTGCGGCGTTGCGCCGAAGCGAGCAGCAGTTGCAGCGCATGCGCCAGGCGCTGGACGATCATCAGGACCTGGCGGCAGCCGGTGATAGCTGCATCGAACCTGATCGGCGCTTTCACCTGCTGATCGCCGAGGCCACTGGCAATGTGTATTTCACCCAGATGATGGCGCAGCTGGGCAATGGCCTGATTCCGCGTAATCAGCTGGGCGCGGATGAACGCTCAGGATCCAAGCTGGCCCGGCATGCCTACCTGGCCAACCTCGAACATGAAGCGATCCTCAACGCCATCCGCCGCCAGGACCCGGATGCGGCGCGGGCGGCGATCTGTTTGCACCTGTCCAATAGCCGGGATCGCTTGTTGCCGGAGTGACGGCTGTTTTTGTGCTGTATGCACCGACCTCTCAAACAATCCCCCACTGACACCCCACAATCTTCATGTCCAGGTAATACCTGTGGGAGCGGGCTTGCCCGCGAAGGGCCGCAACGCGGCCCCAAAAACCATGGACTCAGAAGGTCAGGCAGATCTTGCCGAAATGCTTGTTGCTCTCCTGGTACTGGAACGCCTCGACGATCTGCTCCAGCTCGAAATGCTTGTCTACCACCGGCCGTAAGCCATTGGCATCGATCGCCCGCACCATGGCCTGCTGCTGGGCGCGGCTGCCCACCAGCACGCCTTGCAGACGAATCTGCCGGACCAGCGCCTGCACCAGCGGCAACTGCCCGGCCACACCGGTCAGAATCCCGATCAACGAAACATGCCCACCAATGCGCGCAGCGATCATCGACTGCTCGAGGGTCGCCGGCCCCCCCACCTCGATGACGTGGTCAACCCCACGGTTATCGGTCAGCTCGCGGACTTTCTCGCCCCAGGCCGGGGTGCTGCGGTAGTTGATCAAGTGATCGGCGCCCAACGACTTCAGCCGTTCGAGCTTGGCATCACTGGACGAGGTCGCGATCACGGTAGCACCCGCCAGTTTGGCGAACTGCAGGGCGAAGATGGACACCCCGCCCGTACCTTGCACCAGCACGCTGTCGCCAGGTTTCAGGCGATCATCGGCCATCAGCGCGCGCCAGGCGGTGAGGCCTGCGGTGGTCAGGGTCGCGGCCTCGGCGTGGCTGTATCCTTTGGGCGCCAGGGTGAATGAAGTGGCGCGGGCGGTTACCTGCTCGCGAGCATAGCCGTCGATGCCATCACCCGGCACGCTGGCAAAGCCTTCGACCTGGGCCTGACCGTCCAGCCAATCGGGGAAGAAGGTGCTGACCACGGCATCGCCGACTTTGAATTCGCTGACCCCAGCGCCAACCGCGATTACCTCGCCAGCACCATCGGCCATGGGAATACGCCGCTCACTCGGCCCCCACATGCCGCTGACCACGGCGAAATCGTGGTAGTTGAGCGAGCTGGCGTGCAGGCGCACGGTGATCTCACCCGCCTGTGGCGCGGCAGCCTCGCAGGTGCCGACCTGGACCTTGTCGTAACCGCCGCCGGATTGAACGTAGATGGCCTTGCTGGACATGGCTGGATTCCTTAGTGGTGGGCTAGAAGTGCAATGCAGCTTAGATGGATGTGCATGGAGTCATGGGTATTGTATTGCTTGTCCCGGCCTCTTCGCGGGCAAGCCCGCTCCCACAGGGATTGCGGGCGCTTCGGTTACTTGGTTGTGTCAGTACGGGCCTTTAGGGCAGCAGGCATGCTTGCGAGGGGCCATCGCTGACACAACAGAGACCGCTGTTCCAACTCCTAGCCTGCTCCCACAGGAATTGCAGGTGCTTCAGTTACTTGGCTGCGTCAGTACGGGCCTTTAGGGCAGCGGGTATGCTTGCGTTGGGCCATCGCTGACACAACAGAGACCGCTGTTCCAACTCCTAGCCCGCTCCCACAGGGATTGCGGGTGCTTCAGTTACTTGGCTGCGTCAGTACGGGCCTTTAGGGCAGCGGGCATGCTTGCGAGGGGCCATCGCTGACACAACAGAGACCGCTGTTCCAACTCCTAGCCCGCTCCCACAGTGATTGCGGGCGCTTCGGTTACTTGGTTGTGTCAGTACGGACCTTTAGGGCAGCGGGCATGCTTGCGTTGGGCCATCGCTGACACAACAGAGACCGCTGTTCCAACTCCTAGCCCGCTCCCACAGGGATTGCGGGTGCTTCAGTTACTTGGCTGCGTCAGTACGGGCCTTTAGGGCGGCGGGCATGCTTGCGAGGGGCCATCGCTGACACAACAGAGACCGCTGTTCCAACTCCTAGCCCTGTGGGAGCGGGCTTGCCCGCGAAGAGGACGGTACTGGCAACCACAATATCAGCCAAGCAGCGCCCGCAATGCCCGGCAATCCGCCGCATGCCAGTCCGCCAGCTCTGGCCAGGGGTTATCCGGAATGTTCACCAACACTGTACGCGCCCCGGCAGCCCGGCCGCAGTCGAGATCAAACCGGTAATCGCCGACCATCACCAGCTCGCTCGGCGCCACCTCCCAGGCCTGGGCAATCTTCAACAAACCATCAGGGCTGGGCTTGGGCTGCGCTTCGTCACGCCCCAGGATGTGCTCGACGGCAAAACAATCGGCCAGGCCAATCGCCTCCAGCGTGACATGTGCCAGCTCCCGCGCGTTACGGGTGAGAATCCCCAGCCGGCAACCGCGCCCGGCCAGCTCACGCACCAGCTCGACCGCACCAGTGGCGGCGGTCGAGGCCATCGCCAGATCGCGCTCGTGCTCCAGCAACCAGGCATGCTTGGCTGCCGCTTCTGCGGCCGGCAACGCCGCCAGGTGGGTGAGGATATCGTCCTCAGGCGGGATGCCCAGCGCCTGGCGAATCGCGGCAAAATCATGCACCGCGACGGTGAGGGTGCCATCCATGTCGAACACCCAATTGCGCACGTCACTCAGGCTCATGCCCAGTCCTTGCGATGACGGATCAAGCCTTCCTGGGTCGACGAGGCCACCAGTTGGCCGGCGCGGTTGTAGATGCTGCCGCGGCAGAAGCCACGGGCATTACCGGCCCAGGGGCTGTCGGTGGCGTACAGCAGCCAGTCGTCGGCACGCAGGTTGCGGTGGAACCACAGCGAATGATCGAGGCTGGCGATCTGCATGTCCTTCTGCCACACCGACTTGCCATGCGGCAGCAACGAGGTGGTCAGCAGGCCGAAGTCCGAAGCATAGGCCAACAGGTACTTGTGCAGCGCCGGGATGTCCGGCAGGTTGCCGTCGGCGCGGAACCAGGCGTATTTGACCGGATCGCCCGGCTTGGGGTTGAACGGATCGCGTTCAGTCACCGGGCGAATCTCGATCGGCTTGGCGCACAGCACTTTATCGCGGATGCGCTCAGGCAGGTGTTCGGCCATGGCGCTGGCCAGCTCGACTTCGCTGGGCAGGTTCTCCGGGCCAACTACATCAGGCATCTGCGCCTGGTGCTCGAAGCTTTCCTCGTCGTACTGGAACGAGGCGCTGCAGGTGAAAATGGTATGGCCTTTCTGGATCGCGGTGACCCGGCGGGTGCTGAAGCTGCCGCCGTCACGTACCCGGTCGACCGAGTAGACCACCGGCAGGCTGGCATCGCCTGGGCGCAGGAAGTAGCCATGCAGCGAATGCACATGACGGGCGTCTTCGACCGTCTGGCTAGCCGCCGACAGCGATTGGCCGAGCACCTGGCCGCCGTACAACTGGCGAAAGCCCAAGTCCTGGCTGCGTCCGCGGAACAGGTTCTCCTCGATCGCTTCGAGGCTCAGCAGGTCGACCAGGTCGTCCAACACATGGCTCATGGGGGGTTCTCCTAGCAAGGCATCACGGCGCTACAGCATTTTTGAGACGAAGAATGATACAGGGTTTGTCATCAGTACCGCGCATGCCCAGCCATTCAGCCGCGCAGGGTTTGTTGCCAGTGCGCGCGGTTGATCCGGTACAGCACGTGGGGGCGCAAGGGGTGGCCAGGCGGCAGGCGGGGGTGTTCGAAACTGCCATCCGGGTCGTGCAGCATGCCGATGGCCTGCATGACTTTCTGCGACGGCAGGTTGTTCTGGGTAGTGAACGACACCACCTCATCCAGGCGCAGTTGGGCGAAAGCACAACGCAGGCAGGTCCACGCCGCCTCGCTGGCAAAGCCCAGCCCCCAGTGGCGCCGCGCCAGGCGCCAGCCGATCTCTACGGCAGGGCCGAACGGGGCGTCGAAATTGACGTGTAGCAAGCCGGTCATGCCGATGAATGCGCCGCTGTCCTTGCGCTCCAGCGCCCACAGACCAAAGCCGTATTCATTGAAATGACCGCGAATCCGGCCGATCAGCGCGGCCGCCTCCAGGCGCGTCAGCGGCGCCGGAAAGTAACGCATCACCTGCGGATCGGCGCACATCGCTGCGAACTCGCGCAGGTCTTCATCGTGCCATTGGCGCAATGTCAGGCGGGCGCTTTCCAGGTGAAGAATTGGCGTCATCGAGTGAGCTCCGGGTGTTTGTCCTGCACGATTTAGATTAGGCGAAATTGGGTCCGCTTTGCGGCCCTTCGCGGGCAAGCCCGCTCCCACAGGGTCTGCAGCGCTGCAAAAAACTGTGGGAGCGGGCTTGTCGGAGCGCCGAACCGCCGCGAAGCGGACCCGGCGATGGCGCACGCCCAACCCAACTGGCACTATCAGCACTGAACCTTACCGCGAACCGACCATGCCGTTGCCGCTGATCTACCACGATGACTACAGCCCGGAGTTTCCCGCCGAGCATCGCTTTCCGATGGACAAGTTCCGCTTGCTGCGCGACCACCTGGTCGACACTGGCCTGACCACGGACCAGGCCTTGTTGCGCCCGGAGCTCTGCCCCAACGACATCCTCGCCCTGGCCCACGACCGCGACTACATCGAGCGTTACCTGAGCGGCGACTTGTCTCGCGAAGACCAGCGCCGCCTCGGCTTGCCCTGGAGCGAAGCCTTGGCCAGGCGTACCGTGCGCGCCGTGGGCGGCTCGCTACTGACCGCTGAAATGGCCCTGCGCGACGGCATCGCCTGCCACCTCGCTGGCGGTACTCATCACGCCCACTACGACCACCCCGCCGGCTTCTGCATCTTCAACGACCTGGCAGTGATCAGCCGCTACCTGCTCGAAGCCGGGCGGGTGCATCGGGTGCTGATTTTCGACTGTGACGTGCACCAGGGCGATGGCACCGCGCGGATCCTGCATGACACCCCCGAGGCCATCACTGTGTCGTTGCACTGCGAGCAGAACTTTCCGGCGCGCAAGGCGCACAGCGATTGGGACATCCCCCTGCCGCGAGGCATGGGCGATGCGGCGTACCTCAAGGTGGTGGATGATGCACTGAACTACCTGCTGGCGCTGTACCAGCCTGACCTGGTGCTGTACGACGCCGGTGTCGATGTGCACAAGGACGACGCCCTCGGTTACCTGCAATTGACCGATGAAGGCCTGGCCGCTCGCGATGAAAGCGTGCTGCGCCACTGCCTGGGCCGCGACATTCCGGTAGTCGGCGTCATCGGCGGCGGCTACAGCAAGGACCGCATGGCCTTGGCCAAACGCCACGGCATCCTTCATCACAGCGCGGCCAAGGTCATCAGTTGTTCACAATGACTGTGGAACCGCTTGTGGATAACCTGAGTGAAAGCGGCTACAGCCCGCTAACTGCCTGAGCTACAAAGGACTGGTCATTTTTTGCACAGTGCTTCGACGGGGCGCGCTGGGGTAGAATGCCGGCTCTTTTCCACAGCCTGCCGCCCTCCATGCCTGAACTACGCTCCGCTTCCCCTCCCCTTGTCGCCGTGATCGGTGGCGGCCCTGCCGGGCTGATGGCCGCCGAGGCACTGGCTGCGGCCGGTGTGGCGGTGCAGGTGTTCGATGCCATGCCTTCGGTGGGGCGCAAGTTCCTGCTGGCCGGGGTCGGCGGCATGAACATCACTCACTCCGAGCCGTACCCGGCCTTCGTCTCGCGCTACGCCGAGCGCAGCGGCAAGATCGATGGGCTGCTGCGCGACTTCGATGGCCAGGCGCTACGCGAATGGATCCACGGGCTGGGCATCGAAACCTTCGTTGGCACGTCCGGGCGGGTATTCCCTTGCGACATGAAAGCCGCGCCGCTACTGCGCGCTTGGCTCAAGCGTCTGCGCGACAGTGGGGTAGTTATCCACACGCGCCACCGCTGGCTGGGCTGGAACGATGATGGATCTCTGCGGATCGCTTATCCACAGGGTGAATTGAGCGTGCGCGCCGATGCGCTGGTACTGGCGCTGGGTGGTGGCAGTTGGGCGCGTCTGGGTTCCGATGGCGCCTGGGTGCCATTGCTGACCGAACGAGCTGTGGATATCTCACCGCTGCAGGCGAGCAACTGCGGTTTTGAAGTTGCGGGCTGGAGCGAACTGCTGGTCAACAAGTTCGCCGGCGCACCGTTGAAGAACATTGCCCTGAGCGTTCCCGGCAGCGCTGCGCGCAAGGGTGAGTTCATCCTCACTGCGCAAGGCGTGGAAGGCAGCTTGGTGTATGCCTGGTCGGCGCAGGTTCGTGAAGCGATCAATCGCGCGGGCAAAGCTACGCTGCTGCTGGATCTGCTACCTGACCGGCCTGTGGAAAAAATCGCCCAGGCCCTGGCCAAGCCACGAGGCTCACGCTCGATGGCCAAGCATTTGCACAGCCAACTGGGGATCGACGGGGTCAAGGCGGCGTTGCTCCGTGAGCTGACCGATCAGGCGAGCTTCGCCGATCCACAGGCATTGGCCGCGGCGATCAAGGCGTTGCCGATCGAACTGGTGCGCGCGCGGCCGCTGGATGAGGCGATCAGCAGTGCCGGTGGGGTGCGCTTTGAAGGGATGGACGAGGGCTTAATGCTGCGCCAGCTGCCAGGAGTGTTCTGTGCAGGCGAGATGCTCGACTGGGAGGCGCCGACCGGCGGTTATCTGCTGACTGCATGTTTCGCCAGCGGCCTGCGCGCAGGGCGGGCGGCAGCGGATTGGCTTAAGCAAGCCTAGAAGCAAGGCACTGCCCCGAGGGTGCCAGGAACGGCCTCTTCGCGGGCAAGCCCGCTCCCACAGGGATTGCTGGTGTATCAACTGTTTTGTTGTGTCAGCACCGGCTTCGGGTGGAACAACTTCTCGGTTGTGTCAGCACCTGCCGTTGCTGGCTGGCACTGACACAACCAAACCCGCCGGCAAGCCCGCCCCCACAGAGATTGCTGGTGTATCAACTGTTTTGTGGTGTCAGTACCTGCCCTTGCTGGCTGGCACTGACACAACCAAACCCGCCGGCAAGCCCGCCCCCACAGAGATTGCTGGTGTATCAACTGTTTTGTGGTGTCAGTACCTGCCCTTGCTGGCTGGCACTGACACAACCAAACCCGCCGGCAAGCCCGCCCCCACAGAGATTGCTGGTGTATCAACTGTTTTGTGGTGTCAGTACCTGCCCTTGCTGGCTGGCACTGACACAAC